>CAYYSC010000504.1:0-2687 GCA_964474065.1 uncultured Rhodospirillales bacterium
CCGTAGGCTGGGTGCGGGGCGTAAAGAAGCACGCCGTCATAGCCCCATCCCCGGTTGCCCGCGAATTGTGCCACGGGACACAGCTCGACGGCGGTAATGCCGATTTCTGCCAAATGGTCGAGGTGCGAACGAATGCCGTCAAAGTCGCTGCCGGCTGAAAAGGTCCCGGTGTGAAGCTCATAAAGGACTGTTTCGTGCCAGGGACGCCCTTTCCAAGCCGTCTCCCACTCATAAGCTTGTGGGTCGACCAGCTTCGACGGGCCGTGCACCGTGTTCGATTGCGCGCGGGCGGCCGGATCGGGCACTTGAAATTCGTCCGGCAACGAAAAGACGTAACTTGTGCCTGCAGACGCTTCGGCTTCCGTCTCGAACCACCCGTCCACTGTTTTATCCATGCCTTGCATGGTTCCATCTAGGACGAGACTGACGCCACTCAGTCCGGGTGCCCATAAGCGGAAGCGCCAGCGGTTGTCGGCGATCTTCTCCGCCCCCCATGTCTTCATGAAATGGGAGCTACTCACCGCAATATCTCCATGCCTTCCAGCACAATGACGGAGCGCCCGGCAACGTTGAATGTCTCCCCGGAGGCAACCGCCGGTTCATCGGGCTCGAACCGGCCTTCCCCTGTTTCGAGAAGAACCCGCCATTTCGCTGGCGCCTGCTCCACCGGCAACTGAAATCCCACACTTTCCGCTGTGGGATTGAAGAGAAGCAATACGGCGCGCTGTTTCTTGCCGTTCAGCATGAGCGCGATGCAGCCGCCTTGAACCGCCGTCCAATCTTCCGTCTGCATCACCTGAGCGTCCGGCCTGAGCCATCGGACGTTGTGAACGTCCGTTCCCTCGATCAATTGACCATGGAAGAATTTGTCGGGTTGCAGCAGCGGCCGGCTCGCCCTCATGGCAACAAGTTGTTGAACAAATGCAAAGAATTCTTCGTCGTTGTCAGTCCAGCTGAACCAACCGATCTCGTTATCCTGGCAATAGGCGTTATTGTTGCCGCCCTGGGTACGCCCAACCTCATCGCCCATCAGCATCATCGGCGTACCGTGACTGACCATCAGAGTAGTCAGCGTGGCGCGGCGCAGGCGGTTGCGGAGCTGGGTTACCTCCGGATTATCGGTTGGGCCTTCCTCGCCGCAATTCCAGCTGTGATTATGATCATGACCGTCCTGGTTGTTTTCCAGATTATCTTCATTGTGTTTCTCGTTGTAGGACCACAAATCACGAAGGGTGAAGCCGTCGTGCGCGGTAACGAAATTCACACTTGCCCACGTTCGCCGGCCGCGCTCGTCAAATTGGGAGGCGGAGCCGAGCAAGCCTGTCGCCAATCCAGGCAATGCATGGGCTTCTCCCCGCCAGTAGTCGCGAATGTTGTCCCGGTACATCCCATTCCATTCGGCCCAGCCGGGCGGGAAATTTCCCAATTGATAGCCATCCGGCCCGATGTCCCAAGGTTCGGCAATCAGCCGGATGCCCTGCAAGGCTGGGTCTTGAGCGATGGTGTCGAAAAAGATCGCGCTGGAATCGAATTCGTCGTATTCGCGTCCGAGTTGCGTTGCCAGATCGAATCGGAACCCGTCGATGTGACATTCGGTGACCCAATACCGCAAGGAATCCATCACCATCTGCAGAACTCTTTGGTTCCGCAGGTTCATGGTGTTGCCGCAACCGGTGGTATCGAAGTAATAGCGTGGATTTTCGGCCAGGAAGTAATAGCTGGCATTATCAATGCCGCGAAAACTGAGCGTGGGGCCGAGATGGTTCCCCTCGGCAGTATGATTGTAAACGACGTCCATGATGACCTCGATGCCGGCCTCGTGAAGCCGTTTCACCATGAACTTGAATTCGTCCGCCCCATGGCCGGGTGAGATATAACGCTCGGCCAAGGCGTGGAAGCAAAGGGTATTATACCCCCAATAGTTCTTCTGGCCCCGCTCCACGAGAAAATGATCGTCGAAAAACGACTGCACCGGCATCAGCTCAACAGCAGTGACGCCAATTTTCTGCAGATGCTCGATCACGTGAGGATCGGCGAGGCCGGCGAAAGTGCCGCGAATGCCGTCAGGCAGATCGGGATGGCCTGCCGTCATCCCCTTGACGTGCGCTTCGTAAATGATCGTCTCCGCCCAGGGGCGGCGTGGTGGATGATCGGAACTCCATGTATAGGCTGGATCGATGACGACGCATTTCGGAACGAAGCGGGCATTATCCCGCCGATCAAAGCTTAGATCCTGCCGATGCGATCCGACGCGGTAGCCGTAACAGGCGTCGTGCCAGCGCAGGTCGCCCTGGAGCGCCTTCGCGTAAGGATCGATCAGCAGCTTGCTCGGATTGAAACGATGGCCTTCGTGCGGCGCATAGGGGCCATGGACGCGATACCCGTAAAGCTGCCCGGCGCGCACATCCGGCAGATAAGCATGCCAGACTTCGTGCGTGTATTCGGGCAGGGTGATGCGCTCAATCTCCCGTCGGCCCTTCCGGTCGAACAGGCATAATTCCACCTTCGTCGCGTTCGCCGAGTATAGGGCGAAATTCACGCCGGAGCCATCCCACGTCGCACCCAAAGGGTGGGGCAATCCGCTCTGCACACGCATGCTCATGCCCGGCTCGCATCAATGGGTTCGAGAACGATGGTGGCCAGCGGTGGCAGGGTCAACGTCAGGCTTGCCGGACGCCCGTGCATTG
>CAYYSC010000505.1:0-2682 GCA_964474065.1 uncultured Rhodospirillales bacterium
TCCTCCATTAGAGGGCGCACGCGAAAGCGCGGGGCCAGATTGGGAAGTATTACAGCACCCAATGCGCGTGGGCGCTAGCCTGAGGCTCTTGCGGGGGATATCGTCGAGGGCAAGCAAAACCATTCAACGAAGGAAATCCGCCCATGACTGAGGCCCGATTGCCTCTGGAAGGCATCAAAGTTGTCGAAATCGGCCAAGCCCTTGCAGGGCCGCTCTCCGGCGTAATCCTGGCCGATCTCGGCGCCGAGGTGATCAAGATCGAGAAACCGGAAGGCGGCGACGACGCGCGGCTTTGGGGAGCGATGGCGACAGACGACGCTTCACTCATGTTCAACGCGACGAACCGCTCGAAGAAATCGGTGGTGCTGAACCTCAAGGCGACGGAGGACCTGGAGAGACTGCACGCGCTTGTGCAGGACGCAGACATCGTTATCCAGAATCTGCGGCCCGGCGTGGCGGAGGCAGGGGGCTTTGGTCCCGCCGATCTGATGGCGGTCAACCCCCGCCTGATCTACTGCGGGATCAGCGCGTTCGGCGAGGAGGGGCCGATGAAGCGCCATCCGGGCATGGATCCGCTGGCCCAGGCTTACGGTGGTGTGATGAGCCTGACCGGCCGGGCCGAGGACCCGCCGACCTTCTGCGCGCCCGCAATCAACGACACCGCCACCGGCATGTGGGCCGTAATCGGTGCGCTGGCGGCGCTGGAGGAACGGCGGCACACGGGACGCGGCAAGGCCATCGGCTGCTCCCTCTTCGAGAGCGCGGTGCATTGGGTCAACAACCCGCTCAACACCTACCTTCACACCGGCAACATCCCGGAGCGCACCGGCGCGGCCTCCCCGAACCTGATTCCCTATCAGGTGTTCGAGACGGCGGACCGGCCCATCTGCCTCGCCGCGGGCAACAACCGCCTGTTCCTGAAATTCGCGGTGGAGATCGGCAAGCCGGAATGGTGCGACGATTCCCGCTTTAACGTGCCGGGCGCGCGCGCCGACAACCGCGTGGTGCTCATTCCGCTGATTGCCGAGGTGATGGTGACCGATACCTGCGCCAACTGGATACGCCGGCTGGAGGGCGTCGGCGTTCCATGCTCGCCGGTGAACGACATTCCGGCGCTGGCTGAAACCGAACAACTGTCGGCGGTGAAAATGGTGCAGGCGGTTACCGGCCTGCCGATAACGCTGGACGGCAAACGTCCGCCGATCCGATTTGCCTCCCCAAAGTTGGGGGAACACACGGAAGAGGTGCTGGGGAGCGCGGGGAAGGTGGAGGCAGCCGAGTAACGGCACGCCAATAACGCAGGCACGACGTATTCGCGGTTTTGCAAAACCCGGCATTGAGACAAAAGGCAGGTGTCATTACGTGCAATTCTGGGGAATCTGAGAGTAAACAACCGATAACGATCGGAGACGACAATCATGGTTCGCGAGACTCTTTTGTGTTTTGCCCTGGCTGCCTCGTTCATTTCCGCAGGTGCAGCAAACGCCAACGACTTAGAGCAGACGGCTTCGGCAATCCTGAAAAACACCAATCGTATCAGCGTGGGCGATGTGGCGTTGAGGCAGATGCCGCACGGTGTGCTACTGGAAGCCCGTTTGAATGACCTGCCTCCCGGCATTCACGCTTTCCATATCCACGAGGTCGGGGAGTGTATCCCTCCCTTCGATTCCGCCGGCGGCCACTACGCTCCGGCCGGGGCATCGCACGGCTTCATGAGTGAAGACGGCCCGCATGTGGGCGATATGCCGAATATCCATGTGCCGGAGTCGGGAGAATTGCGCATCGAGATTTGGCACAGCCGCCTTGCCCTTAACGAGACGCTGTTCGACGACGACGGCGCATCCATTGTCATCCACGAAGGCCCGGACGATTACGCGACCGATCCGGCCGGCAATGCCGGTCCGCGCATCGCTTGCGGCGTGATTGAGGAATAAGGATACACCGCCACGAAACGCGCCAGCTGCGACTGGCGGCACATTTGGTCAACTGGCAGTTCGCAGGGGCAGGTCCTAGGATCTGCCTCTTTCGTTTGCGCATGGAACGAGACTGAGTTCCGGAAGGCATTGCCGATGACCTCTTCTGCGAAGGGCGCCCCTGCCAAGAAGCCGAACAGGGGGCCCGCGATTTTCGCCCTCTCGCTTATGGTGGGGAGCGGCACGCTTTGCTGGATCCTCTACGGTTGGGATACCGTCGCTCATGTCCTGACGGAGGACTGGGAGCTCATGGTCAATGTCCTGCCGCGCATGGCCCTGGGTGTTCTGATCTTTGGCTTCCTGACCGTGCTGGTGCCGCGGGACTGGGTTGCGAAGCACATGGGCCGGGAGGCCGGTTACAAAGGCCTCATGATCGGCATTGTGGCAGGCGCGATCACCCCAGGCGGTCCATGGGTGATCTACCCAATCGCCGCCATGCTCCTGCGTTTCGGGGCCGAGGTGGGTGCGGTCGTGGCCTTCATGATGTCCTGGAGCGTGCTCGGCATGAACCGTTTCCTGGTCTGGGAGGTGTCCTTTCTGGGTGAGGACATGGCGGCGCTTCGCCTGTTAACGGCGCTGCCGATCCCGATAGTTAGCGGCCTGTTGGTCCGCTGGGCTTGGCCGGAGCGGCAGTGGCCGCGGGTGCACCGCGACTAAGAGCTGGGCGCTATGAGCATATCCACGATGATCTTGGTCGGGGCCGTCCTCC
>CAYYSC010000506.1:0-2680 GCA_964474065.1 uncultured Rhodospirillales bacterium
CTAGCTTACCCCATTTACGCGCTAGCGCTGTTTTTGCTGATCGCCGTGGAATTCGTTGGCGTCGGGCAGGGGGCGCAGCGCTGGATTGGCCTCGGCTTTATGAACCTGCAGCCTTCCGAAGTGATGAAGGTGGCCCTCGTACTGGCGATGGCCCGGTATTTCCATGATTTGGACGATAATCAGGTGGATCGGGCTATCGTCCTGCTCGCGCCACTGTTGTTGACGGCGGTTCCGGTGATCTTGGTGTTGCGCCAGCCCGATCTCGGGACGGCGTCGATCCTTCTTGCACTCGCGATTGCGTCAATGTTTTTAGGCGGGTTGGCATGGTGGAAATTTGCTGCGGCCGGCGCGTTGGCCGTGGTGACTGCGCCGATTGGCTGGACGCTCCTGCACGATTATCAGCGGGAACGGATCTTGACGTTCCTCGAACCGGAACGTGATCCCCTTGGGTCAGGTTATCACATCGTGCAGTCCAAGATCGCGCTTGGGTCGGGTGGTCCTTTTGGCAAGGGATACATGGAAGGCAGTCAAGGGCAGTTGAGTTTCCTTCCAGAAAAGCACACGGATTTCATTTTTACCATGATGGCAGAGGAGTTTGGTTTTTTCGGCTCGATCCTTCTTGTAACGCTCTATGCGCTCGTCCTGTTCTTTTGTTTCATGATAGCTCTTCGGGCCACCAATGTCTTTGGCAGGCTGGTCGCTATCAGCATCTCACTGAATATTTTTCTCTACGTGTTCATCAATATCGCTATGGTCATGGGTCTGGTGCCGGTCGTTGGCGTGCCGCTGCCGCTGGTCTCTTACGGTGGCACCGCAATGCTCACCACTCTGATCGGGCTTGGCTTGGTACAGAGCGTCGCGGCGCAGGGCGTGAGGCCTCTCGGGGGACCTTGGCTAGCGCGCTAGAGACGCTTTTTGTCTCGACACTTGGCCGCCCATCTGATAACCACGCTGGCTTTGGAGCGGGTGTATAGCTCAGTCGGTAGAGCAGCTGACTCTTAATCAGCGGGTCCTAGGTTCGAGCCCTAGTACACCCACCAAAGAAACCAAGGGGTTACAGAGCATTGGGCTGAGGCCGGAAATTTCTTAGCAACCAATAAGCAACCATCAGCCCCTGAAGTCCCCTCAATAAGCAAGCATCAGCCCCTGAAGTCCCCGTCGTTACCTTAGCAGTATACGCAATCGTGACGGCATCCAGATGCATTGGAATTTCTTTGGAACGAAGTTCGCGTGGAGTGATTGCGACGAAGCGGGAAGCGGGCTTTCCTTAGAACCAGATTGGCATGAACCGATACCCTATATGCTGCAGGCTGATCCGGAGTTCGAAGTGGAACATGTGATATTACTTGCAGCCACGCCCTTAACCATTTCATTCTCAATTGGCGAACAAAAAATAAGGGAACTATCCCCCTCAAGCAAGGGGGGATAGTTCGAGGTGGTGTTTCAGTTTGAAATTTTTCACTGAATTTTGACGCGGCTCGTCCAGCTCGGCGCCGCAAAGCGCATGAATTTTATTATTCGCAGCGCTGCGATTGGGCTTGATCGCGGATGCGAATCCCCCTATACCACATCCATGACTGATATCCTTGCCGAAATGTTGAATGAAAGAGAGCGCCAGCGCGATGGGCTTGTTGCTAAGCTTGCCTCGCTGGATGCGGAAATCCGCGTCTTGCGAGAAGCGCGCGACCGCATGGCAGGAAAGCCGCAGCAGACAGTTAGCCGCTCTGCAAAATCCGACAGCGATGGGCGGGCGCTCAAGCCAATGTGGGCAGACGTTCTGCGCTACATCGGTTCTCAAGATGTAGCGACGCTTGACGACATTATGAAGTACGTTGCGGAGAATGATCTGCCGATACAGCGAAACACTCTCCGGTCACAGGTCTCAATTTATTCGGGGCGTGGATGGCTGGAGCGCGTTGGAAGTGCCCAATTCCGACTAACCGAGGCTGGAGCCGAGAAATGCGGTTACGTCAAAAACAAAGAAAGCCCCGCCGAAGCGGAGCCTTCTGAAGAAAATGGGGGCGGGATGGTCCGGGATCGCGGCTACCCACCTGTGACGCCCGAGGGTTCAAGTCCCTCCGCCTCCATTCCAGATCACCGTAGGCGAGAGTCTCTCCTAGCCGGGACTAGCCTCTCGTCTGCATCTGAAACCCCTAAACGGTCGATATTCGACTGAAAGGAGTATCCCATGTGGCAAACCGCTTTAAGAGCTTAAGCCGCAGCCCGGGGGCTGCGGCACTAGCCTAAACCGGCGAGCCGGTCGAGTCTTGTCTCGACCGGCTTTTAATATCAAAATTCTTCGAATCCGTCTACAAAAAAGCGCCGAATCACCTTAGGTTCACAGCATGAATCAACGCTTATCCCTACGCGAAGCGCGCGAACAGGGCCGATTAGATGACTTCATCCGCCAGGAAGAGGTCAGAGGCACCGGCCCCGCCGATTGCACCCGGTTGCAAACTCTGTTGCGCGAAGCCTCTAAACCCGCGCAATCACCAGATCAAACATCGCATTCTGCATGTGACGATGGTTCGAGCGGAACGTGAATTCCGCTAGGTAGCGTTCCATGTGTTTGCTCGACACATGAATGTGCGTGCTGGCAATCGACTTCTTGAACAGCTTCCAGAAACTCTCAACGTGGTTCACGTGATGCGTCACGCCCTGGCGATAGTCGAAGTAGGCC
>CAYYSC010000507.1:0-2678 GCA_964474065.1 uncultured Rhodospirillales bacterium
TTCTGAAAAAATCCTTCCACCTCTAGCCGAACCTGATCGAGCCACCTGAAATCGGTCACATCGGAAAACGCATATCCCACTGCCGCCGATGCCAAAAAGCCGGTCTCAAAATCCATCTCCTTACCAATCTGCGCGGAACCCGGCCCGTCAATATCGGTGTCGGGCACGCGTGTCGCTGCACCTCGCGCTTCCAGGTATAGCTGTGCATTGGCCGAAGATGCGGCAAAGACCATGAGGGCGACAGCGGCCAGCGGGAGCAAATGAACGGCGAAACAGTTATTGTGCGGGGAGCACATGATTAACCCTCCATCTGATGATTGATATTGCGATTCATGAAGACGTTTGTCCTGAGCAAGCCGTTAGCAGGAGCGTAACTATCACTGAGGTCATCTAACAGACACTAATCCAGGTTTATAAGGCTTTGCATCTGACCAATGACGAATGGAGCTGATCGCAACGTTCATGCCGTCGCTGATGCCGGCCGGGCGTCCGCGCGCAATTACTTGCGCGGGGGTTCGCCTGGGGTTAACGCCGTCCCAAACATGGCGATCGGGGCTGCCAGTCGCGAGCGCAGACATCGAACTGCTCCCTTCGAGGCAGCGAACTCCATGCTGACTCGCTCAACATGAATGTCCGCCCTGCGGCGAAGGCAAGCGACGCCTCCAAGACCCACAAGGCTCACTCTGGGAGATCCCGCCGCCGGGACGGTGGACACGGAGGAAGCCGGAGAGTCCAATGCTGCCATCGATCACGCGTTTGAGATTGCTCATTCCATTCCTTGACCCCATGGCGTGGCGGCAGCACGAAGCCGGCGGCCAGACGCAAGGCGGGAGACCAGACAGCCGACGGCCCACTACGGAAGTCAGACTCTGAGGTCGCGTCAAGTGGTTGCTCACACTCATTCGTTCCCCGTTCCAGACCCGATGCGGCTGTTTTTGTAAGCAATCCGGGCCAGCCCCAAACGCAGGGTCGGCAGAACATCCACGGCGTTGCAGGTCTTTATCGTTTCAACCAGGGCAATGCGACTCGCGTGCCCGGGCGGATGCCAAGTCGTGCCGCTTGTCCCGCCGCGACTTCGAGCACCGCCGCAACGTTGGCGTCGATGCCCACGGACCGTGTTGAAAACGGCGTAGTGTCAGGCGCAACATGCACGACTTCACCCGCCGGGCCGATGAACACGATATCCAGCGGCAGGAGGGTGTTTTTCATCCAGAACCACGCCGGCCCGGCGGGGCGCATGTCGAACAGCATCCCGGTGCCGGGCGGCAAGTCTGTCCTGCCCATCAAGCCGCAACTCGTTTGTTCCGGTGATGCGGCAAGCTCCGCCAACACGAGATGCTCGCCGTTTGGGGTTTCGATGGTCAATCCGACCGTCGGCAGCGGCGGCTGCGGGTAGCGGGAGCAGGCCCAGCCAGGCGATAGCCTCCCCAAGGCAAGCAGGAGAAACGGGAGAAGAAGAAAGACAACAAATCGGTAAGCCCCTTTGTTCATCCTCCCCTCATTGCGGTCAGCGGGGACATTTGCCGTTGATTACCAGTTTCGGCCAAAGAGGCGGCTCCCAAATCCTCGGAATTGCGGATTGCTGGAAACGGAAGTGGTTGTCAAAATTTCCCATGACTATGCTAGGCGAAGCCTGATCATGGAGGAACCCAGATGCGCAACGACTATCAACACATTACGGTTACGCCGATCGCCGGATCGCTTGGCGCGGAAATCGGCAATGTGGATCTTTCCGCCGACAATAGGCAGGCGGTCTACGACGAGATTCACCGGGCATTGTTGGAAAACCTTGTTATTTTCTTCCGCGATCAGAATATCGCCCCGGAGCAGCAACTGGCCTTCGCCCGGCGCTGGGGCGACCTCCACCAGCACCCGTACATGAAGGGCATGGATGAGTATCCGGACATTCTGGAGATCAAGAAGCTGCCGACGGACAAGAAGAATTTCGGCGGCGGCTGGCATTCGGACCAGATGTTCGCGCCGCAGCCTGCCATGGGGACGATCCTGCTGGCGCGTGAGACGCCGGAGGCGGGCGGCGACACGCTGTTCGCCAACATGTATGCGGCCTATGACGCGCTCTCCGACGGCATGAAAGAACTAATCGGCAAGCTGAAGGCCGTCTCCAGCGGTGACAATTTCAAGCAGGACGGTGGCAAGTCGCGCAAGGACGTCTACGGTCAGTATCATACCATGCAGGTGCGCGATCCCGGCGAGATGAAGACGACCAACGCCCATCCCGTTGTCCGCACGCATCCGGAGACAGGCCGCAAGGCGCTTTATGCGGGTGGTCACTGGCGCCACTTCGAGGGCATGACGGAGGCTGAAAGCGAGCCGCTGATGACCTATCTGCGCGAGCACTCGACCCGCCCTGAATTCACTTGCCGCTTCCGCTGGCACCCCGGTTCGATCGCCTTCTGGGACAACCGCTGCACCCAGCATTTCGCCATTGACGACTACCCGGGCAAGACGCGGGTTATGCACCGCATCACGGTGGGCGGGGACACTCTCTTTTAGGGGTAGCCTTTCTTCGGCGGATCGTCCCGCGTACCCAGAACCCTGGGATGAACTTTTTGTTGGCGAAGGATCAGCGGTATGCCCGATAACTCGAACCAGAGTCCCGGCTTCGATACCCTGGCGGTGCACGCCGGCGCCGTGCCCGACGCCGCGACCGGGGCGCG
>CAYYSC010000508.1:0-2670 GCA_964474065.1 uncultured Rhodospirillales bacterium
TATTATCTTCAGCACACAACTGCAGGTAGCGTTCCAGGCGTGCGGATGAGTGTTCGGGCCCCTGCCCTTCATAACCGTGCGGCAACAGCAACACGATACCCGACATCCGCAGCCATTTGGTTTCCGCTGCCGCGATGTAGGTATCGATCATCACCTGCGCGCCATTGGCGAAGTCCCCAAACTGCGCCTCCCACATCACCAGCGCGTGCGGTTCGGACTGGGTGTAGCCGTATTCAAAGCCGAGAACTGAATATTCCGCCAAGGGCGAGTCGTAAATCTCGAACCGGGCCTGGCCTTCTTTCAGGTTGGCGAGCGGAATATACTTTTTTTCCGTCTGCTGATCGGTCAGCACCGCATGGCGCTGAGAGAACGTGCCTCGCCCGCAATCTTGGCCAGACAGCCGCACAGGCGTTCCTTCGACCATTAGCGATCCAAACGCCAGTGCCTCGGCCGTCGCCCAATCGATGCCTTCGCCCGTCTCCACCGCATGGCGGCGCGCATCGAACTGCCGGGTAATTTTCCGGTTTAGACTAAAGTCCTCCGGAACCGTCGTCATCCTGGCGGCGATGTCGCGAAGGGCATCGGCATCGACTTCCGTTTCACCGCGCCGATCTTCTCCCTGAGCGACTTCCAAACCTGCCCACGCGCCTTCGAGCCAATCTGCCTTGTTAGGCTTGTAGGTTTTTGAGGTTTCGAAATCGTGCTCCAGCTTGGCGCGAAAATCATCCACCATTCCCGCGGCTTCTTCCGGCGTCACCAGCCCTTCATCGACGAGGCGTTCGGAATAGAGTGCGCGCGTGGTCGGATGCTTGCTGATCCGCGTGTACATGTTCGGCTGCGTAAATGCCGGCTCGTCTGCCTCGTTATGGCCCTGCCGACGGTAGCAATAAATATCCAGCACAACGTCGCGTTTGAAACGGTAGCGGAACTCCGTGCATATCCGCGCCGCGTGGACAACCGCTTCCGGATCGTCCCCATTCACGTGGAAGATCGGAGACATCACACTGCGGGCAAGATCCGTGCAGTAATAACCGCCGCGGGAGTCTACCGGCGAGGTGGTGAAACCAATCTGGTTATTGATCACCACATGGATAGTGCCGCCAACCCGGTAACCGCGCAAGTCCGACAGCAGGAACGTCTCCGCCACCACTCCCTGGCCGATAAAGGCAGCGTCGCCGTGGAGCAACAGTGGAACGACCTTCTCGCGCTCCTTGTCCTTGTGCTGCTCCTGCTTGGCCCGCACCTTGCCGATCACTACCGGATCGACTGTTTCGAGATGCGAAGGGTTCGGCGTCAGCGAAAGATGGACAATTTTCCCGTCGAATTCCCGATCCGACGAGGTGCCGAGGTGGTATTTGACGTCGCCAGAGCCCTGCACATCCTCCGGATGGGCTGAGCGGCCTTGGAACTCGGAAAAGATCGCCGTGAAGGACTTGCCCATGACGTTGGTCAGGACCGTGAGGCGCCCGCGGTGCGCCATCCCGACGACGAGTTCCTCCATCCCGAGCTGTGAACCACGCTTGATAATCTGCTCCAACGCCGGAATGAGAGATTCCCCGCCTTCCAGCCCGAACCGCTTGGTCCCTACATGCCGGCGGTCCAGAAAATGCTCGAACACTTCCGCTTCGGTCAGGCGCTCGAGAATGGTGCGACGTCCGCGCGGAGTAAACTCCGTCTGGTTGCGTGGCTCCTCAATTCGCTGCTGAATCCAGGACTTCTGCTCAGGATCCTGGAGGTGCATAAACTCGACACCGATCAGATTGCAGTAGGTTCGGCTTAACGCCTCGATGATCTCCCGAAGCGTTGCGGTTTCCATTCCCAGGACATTGTCGATAAAAATCGGTCGGTCGAGATCGGCGTCGGTGAAACCGTATGACCGGTAGTCGAGCTCGGGGTGATACTCGGGCGGATTCAAGCCGAGCGGGTCCAATTTCGCATAAAGATGGCCTCGTACCCGATAGGCACGGATCATCATGAGCGCCCGGATTGAATCGATCGTCGCAGCCCGGATGGCAGCCGGATCCGCCGCGCCGTTGGTCACCTGGGCAATGGCTTCGGCGCGGCTCCGCGTCGCCTTCGCGCTCATCGCCGCGCCATTGCCACCCGCTCCTGCACCATTCCCGGCATGGCCGTTACCTTCGATCACGCTCGCACGCATGCGCCCCCAATGAGCGGCGTCCAACTCGTCTACCGTTACGCCGTCCTGTTTCAGGGATTCGAAAAAACTGACCCAGCTGGAATCGACCGTTTCGGGAGCAGTGAGATAGCGGCCATAAAGCTCCGCAATAAAGGTAGCGTTGCCGCCCGAAAGAAAACTTGCCTGGTCGATAGGATTGGTCATGAGACGTCTCTGGATTGCGCCAATGGATCGAGGGCTTCGGCCTTAGGGAGAGATAGCCCGGGCACCATGTGAAGGTTACTCTATTGTTGCAGGGCTCGCACCATGGTCGAGCCCAGTTCTGCTGGAGATTCGCATACATTGATTCCGGCATCGCGAAACGCATCGAATTTCGCCGCGGCCGTGCCTTTTCCGCCGGCGATGATCGCGCCTGCGTGCCCCATCCGCTTGCCGGGCGGTGCTGCCGCGCCAGCGATGAAGCCGACCATCGGTTTTCTGTTCGGAAGCGTTGCATAGAATGCGGCGGCGTCCTCTTCGGCCGTCCCGTCGAT
>CAYYSC010000509.1:0-2636 GCA_964474065.1 uncultured Rhodospirillales bacterium
CGTCTTGTGGCTGGTGGTCCGGCTGGTCGAGACGCCAAAGGCCCCGGCGCGCACTGCTTCGGCCGTGATCGCGCGCATCTTGGCGATATCTTCCGGTGTCGCCGGCTCGAACGCGGCGGCGCGGTCGCCCATGACGTTGACGCGGATCGCGGAGTGCGGCACCAGCGCGCAGACGTCGATATCGTGCGGTTTTTTCTCCAAAGCGTCGAGGTATTCGGGAAAGCTTTCCCACTTCCATTCGAGCCCCTCGTGCATAACCGCGCCGGGAATGTCCTCCACGCCTTCCATCAGCTCGATGAGCTTCTCCCGATCCTCGGGCCTGCAGGGAGCGAAGCCGACGCCGCAGTTGCCCATGACCACGGTCGTAACACCGTGCAGGGAGGAGGGCGCCAGGTGATCATCCCAGACGGCTTGGGCATCGTAATGGGTATGGATATCGACAAAGCCCGGCGTCACCAGCTTGCCGGCGGCGTCGATCTCTTCCTTGGCGGTGCCGGCGATTTTGCCAACAGCAGCGATAACGCCGTCCTTGACTGCCACGTCAGCGGTAAAAGGTTCTGCGCCGGTTCCATCCACGACGGTGCCGTTCCGCACGATCAGGTCAAATTCTGTCGCCATCGTTTCCTCCTTAAAGCATGGTGGCGAGGATAAGGCGAAAGGCCCAAATGCGTCACCCTTTTTATGCCATCTCCGAACATTCCGATGACTTGACGGCGCTCAGGAGCGGCACTGACTATACTACGTAACGGGTTCGGTCGGGAAAGAACCATCAAGTATCCGGTCCGCGACTGCGAGCAGCTTCCCCATCGCTGAAAACCTGAATCGTAATCGCCGCCTCTGCGACACTCCTCAGACGCCGGCCATGACCCTTCTCAAGCGCGCTCTTGGCGCTTTCCCGGATCGAGTTTTGAAGCCGTTCGTGTCCCGTCGGTGTGGGTGGGTTGGCTCTCCATCCAAACCACCAGCAGGTCATAGAATACGGACAACACGATCGGCCCGAGGAACAGGCCGATAAGGCCATAGCTCAGGGTGCCGCCCAGAACGCCGACCAGGATCACCAGCATCGGTACCCTGAGACCCTGGGCCATCACCATCGGTTTGAGCACGTTATCCACCAGCGTTACCGGCACGAGCCAGGCGGTCAGCAGGCCCGCGGTCAGCGGGTCCTGGGTGGACCAGGACCAGATCAGCACGCCGATCACCACCACGCCCGGACCGATCTGCACAATCCCTAGAACCAGCGCCGCGATGGCGAGCGGACCGGCGGCCGGTACGCCTGCCGCCATCAGGCCGATGCCGATCAGGATCGCCTGCAGCAGGGATACGCCGATCACTCCCCGCGAAACGTTGCGGATCGTGGCGCCCGCCATGTCGATGAAGCCCTCCCCGCGTTCCGCCACCACGCGGGTCGCGAAACGCCGGGCGGCCCTGGCGAGCCGCGGACCCGGCACGAATAGGACCCCCGCAATGATGGCCGAGGCTGCGAAGGCCAGCACGCTGCCGCCAAGCCCGGCCAGGGAGCCGAGCACCGAACGCCCTGCCCCGACTAGTTCGGGTCCGATGCTGGCAAGCGCCGCAGCCAGGTTCGTCGTGGCGAGTTGCCAGAATCCTGCGATCCTCGTCCCCACCATCGGCAGATTGGCAATCGCTTCCGGCAAAGTCGGCAAGGTGAAGCTGCCGTTCCGCATGGTCTGGACGAGGCTGGCGAGCCACTCCACCAGGCCGGCGATCAGCAATGCTACCGGGCCGACGACAATGATCAGCATCACAACGGTAATCAGAAATGCTGCGAGTTTCTCTCGTCCGCCAAGAATGCGGGAAAGCCAAGCAAATACGGGATACAGGGCGACGGTCAGTACGACCGCCCAGATTACCAAAGTGATGAAGGGAGCAATCAGGGTAAGCGACCAGTAGACCAGAAGACCGAGAATCCCCAGCCGGATCGCAGAGTCCGTAACGATTCGCTGGAGAGCCGCCTCGCCAGCAGCGGCCGGGCTCCCATTGGGGTCGACGGGGTTGGTCATGCTGGTGCTCCCCTTGACAATTTCCGCATGACGGCGAAATCCAGCCGCACAGACGCGCCTTTATTATGCTAGCGATAGTAGCGGAGAAACACGACCGGCCATATCGTCCGGCAGGCCGGTGAAAGGAAATGCCATGACAAAGAAGTTCCGCAGCGCCGAGTGGTTCAACGATCCGAGCGATCCGAGTTCGACGGCAACTTACATCGAGCGCTATCTGAACTTCGGCTTGACTCGCGAGGAGTTGCAGTCGGGCAAGCCGATCATCGGTCTGGCCCAGTCGGGGAGTGATCTCTCTCCGTGCAACCGCATTCACATGGATTTGGCCCGGCGGGTGCGTGACGGCATTCGCGACGCGGGCGGCATCTGCCTGGAATTCCCCACCCACCCGATCCAGGAAACCGGCAAACGGCCGACCGCAGCGCTGGACCGGAACCTTGCCTATCTCAGCTTGGTGGAACTGCTGCACGGCTACCCGATCGATGGGGTGGTGCTTACCACCGGTTGTGACAAGACCACTCCGGCCCAGGTCATGGCGGCGGCGACCCTCGACATACCGGCCATCGTGCTGTCCGGCGGGCCCGAATCAGTCGGATTCGACGACAGTCCGCGCAT
>CAYYSC010000510.1:0-2629 GCA_964474065.1 uncultured Rhodospirillales bacterium
CAGGCCGAGGCCAACGGCATCCGGACCCTGCGCGAACAGGGAGCCCGTCGCTTCCTCGAAATTCAGCAGGCAAAGATAGTTCTCCCGCCCCTTCCGAACCACCACGCGCGCACGCTTGTCGGAGGGCAGGGGGAACAGCCGGTCCAGTTCCCGGTCTATCTGTTGCTGCAGGTTGCGGGTATAGGTGGAGACCCAGACCGGGGCCTCGTTTACCTCCGCCCACAGCGTGGCGGGTGCGAGATAGCCGAGCGTCTTGCCGATGCCGGTGCCCGCCTCGGCCAGCACCATGCCCGGCTGGCCCTCGAACTCGCGCGGCTGGAAGGCGGCGGTGACGGCGTCGGCATAGTCGGCCTGGCTCGGCCGCTGCTCGGAGTCCGGACCCAATAGCTCGATCAAGCGCCGGCGGGCGTCGGCGGGGTCGACAGGGTCGCTGCCGGGCGGACCCTCAGGCGCCCGCTCCTCCCAAACCGGCCGGCCTTCCCAGGCCTGCATCGCATGCCGCGCGCGCCCGGCGAGGCTGCCGGAAGGAATACCGGTGCGGGCGAGGACCAGCGGCCCCCAGGTCCAGCCGCCCCGGGCCATCTGCCAGGCGAGGGGTGCCAGCGTCGCGTCCCGGTTGGCTGCAATCTCCTGCAGCAGCAGGGCGGCCGCATCGGCCAGGGTTTGCGGTTCATCGGCCAGGCGCGCCGGCTTTGGCAGGCCCAGCGCGGCGGCGAGGCCGGCGGGTGTCGGCACGCAGGGCATTGCGGGGCGGGCGAAGGCGAAGAGTTCGAGCAGGTCGAAGCAGCGGAGATCGTTCCGGCGCAGGCGCTGGGCCGTGGTCAGCCGGTGGCAGACCAGGGGCGGCGTCTCCTCAGCCAGCCTTGCCGCCTCGCCGAGCGGCATGGTCGTCGAGACGCCCCCGGCCGGCAGCCAGGCGGCATAGCGCACGCCGCAGGCCAGCGCCGGGATCGCCGCCAAGGATGGCCCGGTGTCGGAAACAGGCAGATCGGGCCCGGCGTTCATCAGGCTTTTGGCGGCTCCGGTTGGCGGCTTGACAGTCTGGGGGGCAAAGTGCCGTTTCTTCTGCCCCGAACGCAAGGCAGTTGCGCGCCCGCAATTGACCGTTTCCGGCCGCCTCCCTATGTTCCGGGGCTTTCAGTAACAATGAAATGTCAGGATTTGGTGATGTCGGACCGCCGTTCCGCCGCTCTCAACGCCCGTGCGTGGCCGTTTGAGGAGGCGCGCAAGGTCCTTAAACGCTTGGGCGGAGAGGTGCCGGAGAAAGGTTATGCCCTGTTCGAGACCGGCTACGGGCCTTCCGGCCTGCCGCATATCGGCACCTTCGGCGAGGTGGCGCGCACCAGCATGGTGCGCCATGCCTTCCAGGAATTGTCGGACATCCCCTCCCGCCTGTTCGCCTTCTCGGACGACATGGACGGCCTGCGCAAGGTGCCGGACAACGTGCCGAACCGGGAGCTGCTGGAGCAGCATCTGGGCAAGCCGCTGACGAAGGTGCCGGACCCTTTCGGCACCCATGAGAGCTTTGGCCACCACAACAATGCGCGCCTGCGGGCGTTTCTCGATTCATTCGGTTTCGAATACGAGTTCCAGAGCGCAACCGAGTGCTACCAGTCCGGCTTGTTCGACGAGGCGCTGCTGCGGGTGTTGCGCCACTACGAAGAGGTCATCAACGTCGTCCTCCCGACACTTGGGCCGGAGCGGCGCGCCACCTACAGTCCGTTCCTGCCGGTCTGTCCGCGCACCGGCGTGGTGCTGCAGGAGCCGATCTTGGAACGGAATGTCGAGGCCGGCACTGTCGTCTACAAGGACCCGGAGATCGGCCAATTGGTCGAAACGCCGGTGACTGGCGGGCGTTGCAAGCTGCAATGGAAGGTCGACTGGGCGATGCGGTGGTACGCGCTCGGCGTGGACTACGAGATGAGCGGCAAGGACCTGATTGACTCGGTTAACCTGTCCTCCAAGATCTGCCGCATTGTGGGCGGGCGGCCGCCGGAGGGATTTACCTACGAACTGTTCCTGGACGAAAAGGGCGAGAAAATCTCCAAGTCCAAGGGCAACGGCTTGGCGGTGGAGGAGTGGCTCACCTACGCCCCGCCTGAATCGCTGGCACTGTTCATGTATAACAAGCCGCGGGCGGCGAAGAAATTGTTCTTCGATCAGATCCCGAAGGCGGTGGATGAATACCGCACTTGGCTGACCAAATACCCGGAACAGGACGAGGCGCAGCGGGTCGAGAACCCGGCCTGGCACATCCACGTGGGCGAGCCGCCCCGCCTGGATACCGACCTTTCCTTCGGCATTCTTTTGAACCTGGCGAGCGTCGCCAATGCGGAAGAAAAGGGCGTGCTTTGGGGCTTCATCTCGCGCTACCGGCCGGAGGCGACGCCCGAAACCGCGCCGATGCTGGACCGGCTGGTCGGTTATGCCGTGCGCTACTACCAGGACTTCGTGAAGCCCGCGAAATCCTACCGCGACCCGAACGAGCAGGAGCGGGCGGCCCTCGCCGATCTGCGTGAGGCGCTGGCGGCGGCGCCGGAAGGCGCCTCGGCGGAAGAATTGCAGAACCTTGTCTACGAGATCGGCAAGAAGCACGGCTTCGAGAACCTGCGCGATTGGTTCCGGGCGC
>CAYYSC010000511.1:0-2628 GCA_964474065.1 uncultured Rhodospirillales bacterium
TCGTGTTTCTGTGCGCGCACGGCGAGGATGGAGCGATGGGCTTGGTCGTCAACCGCGAGGCTGAAAGCATCGAATTCGATGACTTGCTTGATCAGCTCGGCATCGAAGATGGCTACGCCTCGGCGATGACCGTGCATCATGGCGGTCCGGTCGATACCGGCCGTGGCTTCGTCCTGCATAGCCGGGACTATTTCCAGGAGGGGTCGGTTGCCGTGACGGACTCCGTCGCGATGACCGCGACTGTCGAAATCCTCCGGTCCATTGCCGAAGGCGGAGGCCCACGGAGGCGATTGCTGGCGTTGGGTTATGCTGGTTGGGCGCCGGGGCAGCTCGAAGACGAAATCCAGGCGAACGGTTGGCTGGTTTCGGAGGCGGACGACGACATCTTGTTCGCGCCGAACCTGGAAGAGAAATGGCAGCGCGCGCTCGGCAGGCTCGGCGTGGACCCCGCAGCGTTGTCGGGTACCGCGGGTCACGCTTGAGCCGCACCGTCGCTTGCTATCCGATCGGGTCACCGAGGCGTAGAGTGCCGCTCTTGACGGTACGCAGATAGACGCCGCAGTCGGCATGGCCGAAATTTTTCATCAGGGTTTGCGGCGTGGGGTGGTCCCGCTCGCCCGTGATGTAGTTGACCTCGGTTGCCACGCAACGTTTTACCCGGCTGTCGACTTCGAACACCACACCGCCTACCGTGATATGCTGACCAATCAGGTCCAATTCGCTCCAGGCCGGGATTTCAACATAGAGATTGCCGCGCATCCGCTCTGGCTCGATTGCATGGCCGGCCCGCTCGGACAGGTCTGCGACCGAGTTCAGGTTAATCAGCGACAGCGTCTTGTCGCCAATGTCGGTAAAGCCCTGGCCGCCGATGGACTCCAGCAGGGCAGGGGTGGGAATCCCCAAATAGGCACTGATCCACTCGGCAAGCGCCGCCCGGCCTTCCGGTTTCTCCAGGTCGGCGCTGACCTGGGCGCCATCCGGCGCCATGACGGTCAATTGGGCCGGCTCGCTGCTGGTCGCACGCAATGCGGCCAGGCGATTGTCGTCCGCCACTTGGCGGAAGTTGAAGCGCCGCATGTGCGGCGAACGGCCGCTTTCAGGCGGATCGTCGCCGCGCCAGAAGGCAAACCGCCGGTCTCCCGGCAGCTGCTCCCCGGCTTCCAGGGCCACTTCGGAAAGGGAGATGGCCGGCAGTCCCTTCACCGGATAGCGGGCGATCTTTTTCAGGCTCACGGCGAATTTACCCTCTGTAGACCCAAAAGCTTAACAGGCTTCCCCATACCATCGGTAACGGCAAGGCCGATACCGGTAATCTTGGACGGCTCGCGCTGTCCTGTATTGGCCATCGCTCTTGATGCTCCCTTGCAAGATGGTCCCTAACGGTCCCATTGGTTTTGGGGGACGCCAAAAAAAGACGCATTTGAGATAATTGGCCTTGCTGCCGATCCTGGTCAGCGGGGAATATGGGATCACAACCGGGGGCGGCGTTCCAGGAATCGGCGCCGCTTGACGTTGATCGCTATCATCGGCGACGTCATGAAATATGAAGAGCGTCTGATGGAGAGAGGGGTTCATGAAGTTAAAATTTTTGGTAGTTTTGTTGCTAGCAGTCGGCGGTCTCGCTTCCTGTAAGACATCGGATGAAACGATAGGCTCCGTATTGGGCGGCGCTGTCGGTGCTGGCACAGGATTCGGCCTCTCAAAGGCTTTCGGCGGAGACTCGACCGTAACGGCCTTAGCCACTGCCGGCGGTGCCGTTGCGGGGGTTCTGATCGGCAGTGAGATTGCCCGGTATCTGGACGAACAGGACCAGAAAAAGGCCGAGGACGCCAGCGCCAAAGCGATTACGGCTGGAGAACCGGGGCAGGTCGTCCGTTGGAAAAGCGATAAGAACCCTGGTGTGCATGGAGCGACAAAGGTTGTCGATACAGGCACCGTTCAGAAGGACCGGGGGAGCAGCAAAATCGTCTGGGGCCCGCCCCCCACGCCCAGAAAACGTGAGCCCGATACCACTCGGCGGACCGCTGCGCCTGCAAGACAAGCGACGCCGCCAACCACGACGCGTCCCGCCCGGACGGCGAGCACTCCCGAACCTGCCGTCAGTAAACCCGCGAGCACGTCAACGCCGGATGATCAAGTGGCGGCGAATACCAGTGACGACGCCCGAACGTGCAAGAAGATCAGCGAAGTTGCCTATATTCAGGGGAAGGAACATCGTCAGGAGCGCGTCTTCTGCCAGACGGCAAACGGCGGTTGGGCGCCGGTTGCGGCTTAGGGCTCGACACGCGGCGAGAGGCAGGTTCGGAGCTATGCATAGCGTGTGGGGTAGTGGGTGTACCACAAAGACGCGCAGCGTCCTCCTGATAACGGCGATGGTTCTAGTATTGGCTGGGGTCAGCCAAGCATTCGCGAGTTGTCCCGCACCACCACGATCCATCTGGCGACCGCTGGCCGGCGCAGACGGAAAATGGTTGCCGATGGAGTACAATCTTCTGGAACGGGGCGGCTCGAGAATCCTGGAGGCACGGGGGACAATCCGTCCTGGTGAGACAGAGCGTCTCCGGGCTGCGATAGCGCGCCATGCGCCATTCGACGAGCTTTGGCTCTATTCCGGCGGAGGGAGTTCTG
>CAYYSC010000512.1:0-2622 GCA_964474065.1 uncultured Rhodospirillales bacterium
GCCGTAGAACGGCGCGGCCAGGAGTCCGGCTAGGCCGAGGCCGAGCGGGAGGAGGAGATAGGGCGATAGACGCATGCGCTTCCGAAACCTGCGGACATCTCTCACCGGTCCGATTACGCCCTGTGCCCGTCCTTTGCAATCTGCCGCATGCCGAAATGGCAGCCATGGCTTGCATATCAGTTATGCGGGCACCGCAGCGTGCCAGTCTGCCCCCGACGCTGCTTGAACCGGCCCGCTCCCTTGCTACGCTGCCACGTTCCATCTCAGCGAAAGGCGGCAAACGATGAGCGATGCGTTGTGGAAAATGAGCGCCGTGGCGCTCGCCCGGGGCCTGCGGGCGAAGGAGTTCTCCGCCGTGGAGGTGATGCAGTCCGTCACCGAGCGCATTGCCGAAACCAACCCGGCCCTCAACGCCATCGTCTACGACTATTCGCAGCAGGCAAAGCTTTTGGCCGAAGCGGCGGACAAGGCCATCGCCGCGGGCGAGGACCTGCCGCCGCTGCACGGCATCCCCGTCACCGTGAAGGTCAACGTGGACCTGGAGGGCACGCCCAACACCAACGGCCTGCCCGCGCTCGCCAACAATATCGCGCCCGGCAACTCGCCGGTGGTGCAGAACCTGCTGGATGCGGGCGCCATTGTCGTCGGCAAGACGAACACGCCGGAACTTTCCATGCGCGCGACCACGGACAACCCGCTGCATGGCCTGACCAAGAACCCGTGGGACGACCGCGCCTCTCCCGGCGGTTCTTCCGGCGGGGCGGGCTCCGCCTGCGCGGCGGGCATGGGACCGATCCATCACGGCAATGACATTGCGGGCTCACTGCGCATTCCGGCCTCGGCCTGCGGCGTCGCCACGGTGAAGTCCGGCCTGGGGCGCGTGCCCGCCTACAACCCGTCCGCCCAGGCCGAACGCGGCCTTCTCAGCCAGCTCATGTCCGTGCAGGGCGCCATCTGCCGGGAGGTGAAGGACGTGCGCCTTGCCACCAAGGTCATGGCCAGCCGCGACGTGCGCGACCCCTGGTGGGCGCCGGTGCCGTTCGAGGGGCCGGCCCTCGGCAAGCCGGTCAAGGTGGCGGTCACCAAGGAGAATTACGGCTACCCGATCCACCCGGAGATCGTCGCGGGCATCGACCGGGCGGCGGGCTATCTGCGCGAGGCGGGCTATCAGGTGGAGGAAGTCGAAACGCCCTCCATCATGCCCGCGGTCAATGGTTGGCTTACCGCGGCGACGCTGGAACTGAAGGAGACGCTGGACCCGCTGGCGCGTCAGCACGGCAGCCCGACCATCCAGGCGATCTTCGACGCCTATTACCACTTCCGCGAGATGGCCGACTACAAGGGTTACATGCAGGCGGTGGCGGACCGCAGCGCCATGGTGCGCACCTGGGCGCTGTTCCTGGAGGAATGGCCGCTGGTCCTCACGCCGTTCTTCATGCGGCCCATGTACGACTACGACCACGACGAGACCTTCGACGGCGCGAAGGACCTGTTCGACTCGATGATGTACAGCTACTCGATCAACTACATGGGCTTCCCGGCGGGCAATATTCCCATCGGGCTGGTCGAGGGGCGGCCGTGCGGCGTCCAGATCGTCGGCCGCCGCTTCCGGGAGGACATGATTCTGGACGCCATGGAGGCGGTCGAGGCGCAGGCGGGCGTGCTCGCCCACCGGCTGTGGGAGCGCTGAGGCGGGTCAGGTCGCGTTGGCGCGGCCGATGCTCATGCCGCCGCAGATGAACAGGCACTGGCCGGTGACGAAACCGGAGCGCTCGTCCAGGAAGAAGCTGACGCCGTTGGCGATGTCCTCCGGCTGGCCGACCCGGCCCACCGGGATGCTGCTGATATAGGCCTGCCAGCGCTCGGGGTTGGACTGGTGCGCCTCCCGCAGCATGTCGGTCTCGATCGGACCGGGGCCGATGGCGTTGACGGTGATGCCGTCCGCCGCCAGTTCCTGCGCCCAGGTCTTGGTCAGGCCGACGACGGCGGCCTTGCTGGCGGCGTAGGTGGTGAGGTTGGCGAAGCCCAGGGCGGCGCGGCTCGCGATGTTGACGACCCGGCCGAACTTCGCCGCCTTCATCTGGGGCGTCAGCGCCCGCATCACGTCGATATAGGAGCGGACGTTGACGGCCATGGTCCGCTCGTAGTCCTCGCTCGTGACGTCCTCGATCTTGGCGGGGGCGACAACGCCGGCGCAGTTGACGACCCGCGTCACCCGCCGCCCGTCCACGGCCCAGGCCAGCGCCTGCGCGGTGTCGGTGCTGTCGGCGAGATCGACCTTGCGGAATTCGCCGAGGCCGGGGTCCTCCGGGTCGAGCCGGTCCAGCATCAGCACGCTATAGCCGTCATCCTTCAGGCGGGCGGCGATGGCGCGGCCGATATTGCGGGCGGCGCCGGTGACGAGCGCATAGTCGGTCATGGGGCGGTTTCCTTCCGGTCGGTTATGGTTGCCCGAAGTTTAGGCGCGGTTTGGCCGGGCGCGCCAGAGCGGAAGGAGGACGGAGCGGGAAAACGGCCAAAGGGGGCAAGCCCCCTTTGGAAACCCCCGGAACAAACAAACCAAGGTGATAAAGCTGTAAGGATTCAGGGGGTAAGCGTTCTGGCAACTCGGAACCCGGAGTA
>CAYYSC010000513.1:0-2603 GCA_964474065.1 uncultured Rhodospirillales bacterium
GCCTACGGCGATCATCACGTCCAGCACGGTCATGTGCGAACGGTAGGGTACCGAGACCGGCTGCGGGGTTTGCCCCACCACGCGAACCTGTTCCGTATACGGCCCCTGGAACTGGTGTACGATGACGGTCACCACGGGATCCTGGATGTAGGTCCGCAACTCGCTCTCAATGTCCCGCGCCAATTCGCTTGGCGTCTTGCCGGATGCCACCATGTCTTCGACGAGAGGCGTTGAAATTTTCCCGTCAGGCCGTACCGGAACCTGGACCGAGACGTCCGGTGCGCGCCACACAAACACTTCGATCACGTCAAGCGGGCCGATAATGTAGTCGCCGGTGTCGACCGTCTCGGCTATCTCCTGGTCGACATCTTCGTAGGGCGTTGAACATGACGCCACGATCAAGGTACCAGCCAAGATCGCAGCCCAGAATGCGAACCCATGCCTTTTTATCATAACAGGTTTCTGCCTCTCGCTTGCTGTGCGTCCCCCGGATGGGCGGATCCTCCCTATTTCCTACACCTAAGCGGACGGAACCGCCAGAGAGACCAAACGCCGAAAGATGATAGGGGAAGGTCCTTTTAACAAGAATGACGCACCCTCCTGACCTGGTGTCCCCTCCGGGCATCGCATCTTGGCACCAGCCCGGTGGCGGCAGCGCATCGGCGCAGACTGAATGCGAGAGCACCTGCTGCCGTCAGGGGTTTGTACACAAGATTTAGAGCCGGTTGTGGATAGTACCGCCACCAATAGGGATGAAAGTGGTATGGTAGCGTCATGACCCATGTAGACTTTGTCCACCTTCGCACCCATTCGGCATACTCCCTGTCGGAGGGCGCGATCCACCTGAAAGCGCTTGCCAAGCTGGCAGCCTCCGAAGGCATGCCCGCCGTTGCCGTGACCGATACCGCAAACCTCTTCGGCGCGCTGGAGTTTGCCCTTGCAGCCGCGGACGCAGGTGTGCAGCCAGTGATCGGCACGCTGCTGCCGATGCTCGACTCGGATAGCAACCAAGTCGCTTACCTGCCGGTCTACGCCCAAACCGACGAGGGCTACCGCAACCTGCTGCATCTGGTCAGCAAGGCTTTCCTGGACAGCCGGGAGGCAGGCGAGCCGCGTCTCGCCTGGGAGGATCTGGACGGCTGGACCAGCGACACCATTGCGCTGACCGGCGGGGCGCTCGGCCCGCTTGGCCAGTTGGTCGTGGCCGGGCAGGAGGCAGCCGCCACCAAGCTCCTGGACCGGCTGGAAGGCTTGTTCCCGGGCCGACTCTACATCGAATTGCAACGGCACGAACTGCCTCAGGAACGGGCAACGGAGCCGTTCTTTTTGGACTGGGCTTATACGCGAGACCTGCCGCTCGTGGCTACCAACGACGTCTACTTCGCCGACCGGAAGCTGCACGAGGCGCATGACGTCCTGCTGTGCATCGCGGCAGGCAAGCGGTTGGACGACCCGGACCGCCACCACGTGACCGCGGAACACTATTTCAAGTCCGCCACGGAGATGCGGGCCCTGTTCGAGGACCTGCCGGAGGCGGTGGACAACACTTTGGTCGTCGCCCAGCGCTGCGCGGCAATGCCAACGCCCCAAAAGCCCATCCTGCCTGCCTTCGGCAGCGAGGACGGCCGCGACGAGCCCACGGAACTGCAGGCACAGGCCGAAGCGGGCCTGGAGTTGCGGCTGGCAACCCACGTCTTCCCGGAGGACGTGACAGAGGAGCAGAAAGCGGAGATCGCACAGCCCTACCGCGAGCGGCTAGCCCATGAACTGAAAATCATCACCCAGATGGGCTTCCCGGGCTACTTCCTGATTGTTTCAGAGTTCATCAAATGGGCGAAAGACCAGGGCATCCCGGTTGGGCCGGGCCGGGGTTCTGGCGCAGGCTCGCTGGTCGCCTACGCCCTGCAGATTACCGACCTCGATCCCTTGCGCTGGGGCCTGTTGTTCGAGCGGTTCCTGAACCCCGAGCGCGTGTCCATGCCGGACTTCGACGTGGACTTCTGCCAGGACCGGCGCGACGAGGTGATCGACCACGTCCGCCGTAAGTACGGCGAGGACCGGGTCGCGCAGATCATCACCTTCGGTAAACTCCAGGCGCGAGCGGCGCTGCGGGACGTAGGGCGGGTGCTTGGCATGCCTTATGGCCAGGTAGACAAGATCTGCAAACTGGTCCCGAACAACCCGGCGAACCCCGTCACCCTACAGCAGGCCATCGACGGCGAGCCGCAATTGCAGGAGCTGCGCCGCGCGGACGAGGAAGTGGCGCGCCTGATCGATGTCGCCTTGCAGCTAGAGGGCCTTTACCGCCACGCCTCCACCCATGCGGCGGGGGTGGTGATCGGCGACAGGCCGCTCGATGAGTTGATCCCGCTTTATCGAGACCCCCGTTCGGAGATGCCCGTCACCCAGTTCAACATGAAATGGGTGGAGACCGCAGGCCTGGTGAAGTTCGACTTCCTGGGTCTGAAAACCCTGACAGTTCTTCAGACAGCCGTCCGGCTGCTGGCGCAACGCGGCATCGAGATCGACCTGCTGAAGCTGCCGTTGGAGGACCAGGCTACTTTCAAGCTGCTCGGCAGCGGCGAGACGGCCGGCGTGTTCCA
>CAYYSC010000514.1:0-2596 GCA_964474065.1 uncultured Rhodospirillales bacterium
CGCAAATTCACCGCCCACGAACAACAGCTTCTTGCCGGGGTGCGCGAACATGAAGCCGAAATAGGCCCGCAGGTTTGCGAATTTTTGCCAGCGATCGCCAGGCATTTTGTTGAGCAGGGAACCCTTGCCGTGCACCACTTCGTCATGACTGAGGGGCAGGACAAAATTTTCCGAATAGGCGTAATGCATCCCGAAGGTCATGTGATGGTGATGGTAGCACCGGTGCACGGGGTCTTCGTGCATGTAAGAGAGGGTGTCGTGCATCCAGCCCATGTTCCATTTGAAATCGAACCCCAGTCCGCCTTCATCCGGCGGACGGGAGACGCCGGGCCATGCGGTGGATTCCTCTGCCAGCGTAAGCCTGCCCGGACACCGCTCGGCGATCTGGCGGTTTACTTCCCGTAACAAATCGATGGCTTCCAGGTTCTCCCGACCGCCGAAGATGTTCGGTCGCCATTCGCCTGGTCCGCGGCTGTAATCAAGGTAAAGCATCGACGCGACCGCATCGACCCGCAAGCCGTCGACGCCGTATCGCTCCAGCCAGAACAGCGCGTTGGAAACCAGGAAATTTGCAACCTCCCGCCGGCCGAAATTATAAATGAGCGTGTTCCAGTCCCGATGAAAGCCGAGCATGGGGTCCGCGTGCTCGTAAAGAAAGGTCCCATCGAACTGGACCAAGCCATGCTGGTCCGATGGAAAGTGCGCAGGTACCCAGTCGATGATCACGCCGAGGTTCTTGGCGTGACAGGCTTCGACCAGTTTGCGAAACCCCTCTGCCGGCCCGAAACGCGCCGTCGGCGCGAAAAGCCCGATTGGCTGGTATCCCCACGAGCCCGAGAAAGGATGCTCCGATATCGGTAGGAATTCGAGATGCGTGAAACCCATGTCGGCAGCGTAGGTGGTCAACTGATCTGCCAGCGCTTCGTAGTCCAGCCAAGCGCCGTCCGCGCCGCGCCGCCAAGAGCCGAGGTGCACTTCGTAGATGGAAATCGGAGCGGCACGGCTGTTCACTTCCGGCCGTACATTCGCCCATTTTCGGTCCTCTACAGGACTGGAGAGCCCACGGACGACCGATCCGGTCGCGGGCGGCAATTCCGACTGAAGCGCGACCGGATCCGCTTTCAGAGGCATCAAGTAGCCTTGGGCGCCCAAAATCTCGAACTTGTACAACTCTCCTGCTTCAAGCTCCGGGATAAAGATTTCCCAGACACCGGCCCGGTGCCGCAGGCGCATCGGATGGCGCCGGCCATCCCAGAAATTGAACGAGCCGACGACGCTTACGCGCCGAGCATTCGGCGCCCAGATCGCGAAGCCTACGCCGTCCACTCCCTCGTGGTGCATCGGATGCGCGCCAAGGCGTTGATAAAGCTCCCAATGACGCCCTTCCGCGATTAGATGGACGTCAAGATCGCCGAGAACCTGGCCGAACGCATAAGGATCAAGGCCGCCCCATTCCTTCCCGTCGCCGGCAAACGCGAGCCGGTAATCGAAACGGGCTTGGCGTTCAGACACGATCCCAGCAAAGACGCCTTCCTGATGGACTTTGTCCAATTGAGCGATGGGCCGCGCCGAAGCGTCTAACACCCAGGCTTCGCTGGCCCCCGGATCGAATGCGGTTACGTGACAACCGGAGTCAAAGACTTGCATCCCCAGCCAGCGGAAGGGGTCATCCAGGCGCCCCTGAACGATCATCTCGACGATATCGGCAGGCAGGAAGGGAGTGGCGGTTCCGGTCGGAATATGGGTTGTTACAGGCATTAAAAAGTTTCCTCGTCGAGCAAGGAAAGAACACCGCGCACCGGAATCTTTAGCCAAGCAGGCCTGTTCGCAGCCTCGTAGCCGATTTCGTAGAAGGCCTTTTGGAGCGTGAACAGACGCAAGAGCGCGTCGGTCTCCGGCATGGTCGGGACCCTTTCCGTTGCGGTGCGGTAGCCTTCCATGAAGCGGCTGGTTGCGCGGTCACGCCAGTGCCATGCAACCGCTTCAACGTCGGTTGTGGCTTCACCCAACGCGCGGACGCGGTCGAGGGCAGCGAAAGCGGCGTAATCGAAGCTGCGCAACATCCCTGCCACGTCGCGAAGCGGCGAGGATTTTTCGCGCCGTTCTTCCAGACCGCGGCGCGGCTCTCCCTCAAAATCGATGATGTAGAAGTCCGCCTTGGCGACCAGCACCTGGCCGAGATGATAATCGCCATGGATGCGGGATTTGCCGCCAGAGGGCGGCAGCGAAGCGAGCTGACGGATCAAGGCCAGAGCAGTACCATGCCGGGCCAAAAGCGCGGCAGCTGCCGGCTCGGACCGGAAGGCCTCCAATCTCGCGAAAGCGTCTTCCGCTTGGGCCAGCGTATCGGCTGCCCAGGCCGCGACATCATCTTCGGTGACAGGTTCGGTTCCAAAGGCCGGGTCGGGGGAGGGTTTCGCGAGAGCCGCATGAAGTTCGCCGGTGCGCCGGCCCAACAGATCGCTCAGGTCGAGCGGAAAGGGGAAGCTTTCCCCATCTGCCTTGCCGTTGCGCCCAAGACCGCGGTCCTGCATTTCACGTGCCAGGGCGTCGACCATTGCGCTCCAGGCATCCCCCTGGTTGGGGACAAATGCGA
>CAYYSC010000515.1:0-2593 GCA_964474065.1 uncultured Rhodospirillales bacterium
CCACCCGAAACAGGTGGAGCCCGCCAACCGCATCTTTGCGCCTTCCGAAAAAGAAATTGAGGACGCCCGGCGCATCGTCGCTGCCCATGCGGAAGCGGAAGCGAAAGGCCAGGGTGTGGTGCTGCTCGACGGTCGCCTGATCGAGAACCTGCACGTTGAGGGCGCGCACCGTACCCTCGCGCTCGCCAAGGCAATCGAGGACCTGGGGTAGCCTGAGCTCTGACCTTACCGCCCTTTGAACTGCGGCTTGCGCTTCTCCATGAAAGCGCGAACGCCCTCGGCATGGTCCTCCGTGCACATGCTGTCGGCGATCAGCTCGCCCTCCATCTGCAGGTGGCTTTCGAGCGTCAGGTGGTTGGTGGCGTTAAAAAGGCGTTTGGCATTCCCGTAGGCGTGCGTCGGCCCGTCCGCGAGCCGCCGGGCGAGTTTGGCTGTCTCCGCCTCCAGGTCGGCGCGCGGGACCACCCGATTGATGAGGCCCAGTTCCTTGGCCTTGTCCGGTCCGAAGCGGTCACCGAGGAAGGCCAGCTCGAACTGCTGCTTCATGCCCAGCGTGCGCCCTAGGAAATAGGAGGAGCCGCCGTCCGGGCTCGCCCCGATATGGCAGTATGCGAGCGTGAAAATCGCATCGTCTGCGGCGATCGCCAGATCGCAGGCGCCGACGAGCCCCATGCCCGCACCGGCCACCGCGCCTTGAATGGAGGCCACCACCGGCTTGCCCATGCGACGGATCGCAAACAGTGGAAGGTGGAGAAGATGGATACCCTCCATGATGGTGTTGCGGCGCTCCGCTTCCGGCATGTCCAGGCGTTCCTGCATGACGCGAATGTCGCCGCCGGACATAAAATGGTCGCCGGCGCCACGGATGACGACACAGCGGGCATTCTCGTTGAATTCCAGTTCGCCGACGATATGGCGGAACCGGGTCCGCAGGTCCGGCGTCAGCGCGTTGCGCACTTCCGGCGCGTTCAGGGTAACGGTTGCAATGCCGTCGGCAATATGGAGGAGAACGGGATCACTCATCGGGCGGTTTCCTTTCGGCATCGGTCTTTGCGCAGCGTGCAACACAGCTTCGTCATTGGGAAGTGAAGTGACCTTATCCTAGCTTTCCGCTCGTATTGCGTCACGCGTCGCCTCTTTGGGAGCTTTGTCATGCTGATCCGCAACCGCCGCCCTTGGGAACTACCTGAACAGGATGCTACGCCGGAATCGGTTTTCCTCAACCGCCGGGCTTTTCTCGGCGCAACCGCCGGCCTGATTGCCGGTGCGGCGCTGCCCCGGATGGCCTTCGGCGGGGTGTCCAGCAGCGACCTGTATCCTGTGCCGCGTAACGAAGCGTTCACACTGGAGCGTCCGATCACGGACGAAGCGGTGGCGACCACCTACAACAACTTCTACGAGTTCGGCAGCCACAAGAAGATCGCGCGCGCCGCCCAGAAGCTGGTGGTCGACCCGTGGACGGTCACCATCGACGGCATGGTGGAGAAGGAAATCAAAATCGACGCGCACGACCTGATCCGCCAAATGCCGTTGGAGGAGCGGCTCTACCGCCATCGCTGCGTGGAAGCCTGGTCAATGGCCGTTCCCTGGAGCGGTTTCCCGCTGAAGGCGTTGCTCGATTTCGCGCGGCCGCTGGGGTCTGCCAAATACTTGAAGATGGAGACCTTTGTGGATTCGGACGTCGCCAGCGGACAGCGCGCGTTCTGGTATCCCTGGCCCTATGTCGAAGGGTTGCGGATGGACGAGGCGCAAAACGAGTTGGCGTTTATCGCCACCGGCCTTTATGGCAAGCCGATTCCGAAGCAGAACGGCGCGCCTCTGCGCCTGGTGGTGCCCTGGAAGTATGGCTTCAAGTCGGTCAAATCCGTCGTGCGCTTCCACTTCACCGACGAAATGCCGGTCAGCTTCTGGATGGAAGTCCAGGGAAGCGAGTATGGCTTCTGGGCCAACGTGAACCCTGGCGTGCCCCACCGGCGCTGGAGCCAGGCTGAAGAAAGGCTGATCGGTACGGATGAGCGCCGGCCAACGCTGATTTACAACGGCTATGGGGAACAGGTCGCCCATCTCTATGAAGGCATGCCCCAGAAGAAGCTTTTCTTTTAGAAACCGCGTTCAGACAAGAAAAAACCGGGCCCGAAGGCCCGGTTGAGTCAGAACAGGGAGGCTTAACGTCTGGGAGACGAGTTCCGCACGGGCACAAGATGCGCCGCGGCTGCGGAACCAACTGCTATCGCGACGCGATAACTAAGAATCAATTATGAAGGGGAACCGGGGATCGGGTAGATGAAATATTGCTGCCCAGCCATGCAGGAACTGCATGGCTTCAGCGCACTCCCTTGATAAACGCCTACATTCCAGGCAATTGGGCCATTATGAAGCCAGAATCCGTTCGACCAATCTCTGCACTTCCAGCGCTTCCCGTAGGCTCGCAAGCTTATGGCCGGCTTCTCGGCGCGTCATGGTGACCACCATGTCGAGCTGGCGCTGCAGGATCATGGGGCGCATTTCCTCGTTTGGCCGGCTGTCGCGGGATTCCCGCCAGACCCCATCGGCTTCCAGTCGTTCCGCAATAGCCCAGTCGCGCAGACGGAGC
>CAYYSC010000516.1:0-2588 GCA_964474065.1 uncultured Rhodospirillales bacterium
GTAATATAGTAGTGGCGGAGAGGGAGGGATTCGAACCCTCGATACGGGGTCACCGTATACACGCGTTCCAGGCGTGCGCCTTAAACCACTCGGCCACCTCCCCTAAAAAGAGCCGGGAAGTTAGTCAATTCCAATGCAAAACGCAACGGCGTGACACATGATAAGTCGCCGCGCTTCGCCGCATGGATCGTCGCCAGTGGCGTGCCCCACAAAAGGAGAGAGCACGCATGTTCATTGGACGCTTGCTCGGATGGACCTTCACGCTGGCTGCTGTCGCGGTCGGTGTTTGGGATATTCAAAAATGGCTGGAAACCGGACGCTGGAATTTGATTACGGCAGGGGAACTGTGGTTCACGCTTGCGCCGGAAAGCCTGAATATCGCTCAGGCTTTCGTGCAGCGCTACCTGTTCCCAGAGCTATGGGACCCGGTGATGCAGACCGCCTTGCTCTGGCCGGCAGTTGCCGTCTTGTTGGTTCCAGGAATTCTGCTGCTGATGCTTTGCCGGCGGCGCTGACGCGCAGGCAACGTAACGCCGCCGGTGGCAGGCGAGACAGTCAGGCGCCCTTCCAGACCGGCTTGCGCTTTTCCATGAAAGCGGTCCGGCCTTCCTTGTAGTCGGCCGAATTGAAGCAAGTCTCGGCGACCGCGTCGATCTTGCTGTAGTCCGGCTGTTTCTTGGACAGTTCGCCCAAGATGACCTTGTGCGCCTTGATCGACAATGGGGCATTCTCAGCAAGCGTGTCGCAATAGGCGCGGGTTTCGGCTTCCAGTTGATCGGCCGCGAATACCCGGTTGATCAGACCCATTGTCAGCGCTTCTTCGGCCGGGAAGCGGCGGGCGCTGTAAAGAATGTCTTTGGCGCGGGAGGGGCCGACCAGATTGTAGAGGTTGACGATATTTTCACCGGTGTAGGCGATGGAAAGCCGAGCGGCAGGAATGCCGAAGGTGGAGCCTTCCGCCGCGAATCGCAGGTCTGCGGACATCGCGATGCCCAGGCCGCCGCCCATGCAGAAGCCGCGGATCATGGCGATGATCGGCCGGTCGAACTCGCGGATTGCCTTGCGCCCGGCTTCGGAGCGTTGCGCGTAGCGTTCCGAAGCAGCGGCGTCGGCACGCTCCTTCTCGAACTGGCTGATATCGGCACCGGAGACGAAGGCTTTGTCGCCCGCCCCCTGCATGACCACCACGCGGATGTTCTCGTCCGCCTGGAAATCCACCATGATTTCCGCGACGGCTTCCCACATTTCTAGCGACATGGCATTGCGGCGGTCGGGATTATTGAACGTCATCCATCCGATATGGCCGTCCTTCTTGCCGATCATCTTGTCGGTGGAAAGCTTCATGGCGGCAAACCTCGTCTTCGTGGGGTGTATGATAGTGATAGCGTGGTTGTAAGGCCTGGGAAGGGACAAGGCCAGAGTAGTGGATGTTACCGTGCGGAATCAGGCGGTGAACGGGGCCAGGAACTCTCGAAAGCGTTTGGCGCAGGCGGTCCAGGAGAACTGCTCGGCATATTCGCGGCAAGTTTCCGGCGGAATCTCCAGGGCCCGGTCGACGGCCCGGCCCAAATCCTCATCGAGGCTGCCGGCCTTGGAGGCGCCGATCACATCGACCGGCCCCATGACGGGATACGCAGCCACCGGCACGCCGCTTGCCAGCGCTTCCAGCAGGACCAGGCCGAAGGTATCTGTTTTGCTCGGAAACACGAAAACATCCGCCGCGCGGTATATCTCCGCCAGTTGCTCTCCGAACTTGACGCCTAGAAAATGCGCGTCCGGGAAGATCTGCCCCAACTCGGCGCGGGCCGGGCCGTCGCCGACCACGAGCTTGGTGCCGGGCCGGTCCAGGGAGAGAAAATCGGGCAATTCTTTCTCTACCGCCACGCGTCCAACATAGAGCATGACCGGCCCGGGCAGGTCCGCGGCCCAGCCTGGCTTCGGCCCCGGATGGAAAAGCTTGGTGTCGACGCCGCGGGTCCACAAGCGCAGGTTCCGGAAGCGCCGCGCCGCGAGGTCTTCCTGCACCGAACGTGTCGGCACCATTACGTTGGCGGCCGGTTTGTGGAACCAGCGGATGGCGGCGTAACTCCACGGGACCGGCAGGCGCACACGGGCGTGAATGTATTCGGGAAAGCGTGTATGGAAGGAGGTCGAAAACGGCAGATTTCGGGCCAGGACATGGCGCCGGGCAAGGAAGCCCAGCGGCCCTTCGGTCGCGATGTGAATGGCATTCGGCGCATAAGCCTCGATCCGGTCACTGATGCGGGGGGGACAGGTGACGGCCAGCCGGATTTCCGGGTAGGTAGGGCAGGGGACGCTGCGGAAGTCGGCCGGAGTCAGGAACCGGACTTCATCGCCGAGGATGCGCAGTTCCTCCCCCACCGTCGACAGCGTGCGGACAACGCCGTTGACTTGTGGATGCCAGGCGTCGGTGACGATCAGCAGCCGAAGGCTCAAAGGATGTGTCCAGCCATGCCGAGGTTAGACGCGCAAGACGGTGGCTCCCGCCTCGACCCGCTCGATCTCAAGCTGCTCGATCTCGAGGCCCCGGGCCCGCCACGGGGCCGCGTCCCAGATCGTGGGGGCCC
>CAYYSC010000517.1:0-2587 GCA_964474065.1 uncultured Rhodospirillales bacterium
GTCGCTGCTCAACAGCACTGTCGGCAACAAGCTGGACGCCTGGGACAGCTCGCTGCGGCTGCTTGCGCGCGACGACCCGAGCTTCCTGCACTGATCGGCCAACGCCCCAAAGGAACAAAGATTCATGCCCCTCGACGCCCTCGCCCCGCTCGAAACGCCTTCCGTAAAGAATGAGGTCTCCCCGGAAGAGTGGGAGATCCGTGTGGAGCTCGCCGCGCTATACCGACTTGCGGCGAAATTCGATTATACCGACCTTGGCGGCACACACTTCTCGGCGCGCGTCCCCGGGCCGTACGACCATTTCCTCATCAACCCGTTCGGGCTGCTGTTCGAGGAAATCTGCGCTTCCAATCTGGTCAAGCTGGACGTGGACGGCAATATTCTGGTGGACGCGGGCGGCCATGGCGTCAACGCGGCGGGCTTCACGATCCATTCTGCCGTTCACATGGCTCGCCACGACCTTGTTTGCGTTGCGCATACCCATACGGTGGCGGGCATGGCGGTGAGTTGTTTGAAGGATGGCGTGTTGCCGCTCACCCAGCACGTCCTGCGTTTCTACAGCCGCCTCAGCTATCACGACTACGAAGGGCCTGCGACCAATCTGGACGAGCGCGAGCGGCTGGTCGCCGACCTTGGTCAGAACAATAATATGGTCCTCCGCAATCATGGGCTCATGTGCGGCGGTCGCAGTGTGCCGGAGACTTGGCGCAACCTGTTTGCTCTGGAGAAATCCTGTGAGGCACAGCTGCAGGCGATGGCGTTGAGTAACGCGACCGGCCGGCCGTTGAAATTCGTGTCGCAGGAGGTCGCACAGGCGACTTCTGACAAGGTGGAACGCCGAAGCGGCAAGGAAACCGTCAGTCGCGACTGGCCGACCCAACTGCGCCGGCTCGACTTCGAGGAGCCGGATTACAAGTTGTAGCCCGATTGACAGCCCCGCGGCAGCAGCAGCGGGGCTATGACGGTTTGCGGTAAAATAATACCGCAAAACCTGCCTTTTCGGAAAGGCAGGAAGTTTCTGAAAAACAATAAAAAAAACCCGCTAGGTGGCTTTTGGCTTTAAGATGCATATGCATTGAATGCCTTATCTAAGGCCAGCATAGTTCGAGCCATTCGAGACCTCACGAGCATCCCAGTCCAGTGTTGCAGTATTGGTCAGGTTCATTGAAGAGCCTGAATTCGAGACGGTCCGCTTGTCATGGTATTACCACTATTTCATCCTTAAGTATTACTACTTATTAGACAGGCTTTTGGTAGCATTCGCAGAATGATCGTCTCGAATTGGTCTGCGTCAGAACGTCGCGAATTCTCTCATAAGTTGAATTAAGATTGTCGTAGGCACGAAAGGCAAATGGGGTGTTACCATATTAAGACTGCGTAACTTCCGGGCATAGATCCGTTTTTGGCGAGCGCCCGAAGTTTTCGTGAACATAAGGCCAACTTCGAAGTCCGCCCTGCTACAACCTACAATATAAAACGTTCGCGCCCTATTATATTAGCGATAAAGTTTATCATTGTATGACGCTGGCTGGATGATGTAGTGCTTCTCCCCGGGGCAAGAGAGCGAAACCGTCCATGGTTTTGATGTCCCGACCTGAAACAGAGACGGCAACTGTCTCCAGAAAGGGAGTAGTTAAAGTGGCTACCTGGAACTCAATTGGCGGTCCGATTGAAATCGGCACCCCGGGCTCAGACTTCATTGCACTCAATGAACTGGGCGTTTTCCGTATCAAGGGCCTGGGCGGCGACGACACGCTCGTCGGCGACGATAACGAGACCGGCGTCATGGCCGGCGATGACAACGATTTGGTCTTCGGTCAGGGCGGTGATGACTGGCTTTCCGGCCAGAATGGAATCGACGCCCTCCTCGGTGGCGCCGATAACGACATCCTGCAAGGCGGCGACGGCGATGACGTCCTGGCCGGCGATCTGAGCGTCGACGGTACCAGCGGCTCCGGCGACGATATGCTTGGCGGCGGCGACGGCGACGATCTGATGTTCGGTCAGAGCGGCGACGATCGGATGTGGGGCCAAGCCGGCAACGATGTTGCCTTTGGCGGCTTCGGCAATGACATGCTCAATGGCATGGATGGCGACGACATCCTGCTCGGTCAGGCGGGCCGTGACATGATCTCGGGCGGTCTGGGCATCGACTACATCTCCGGCGGTGAAGGCAGTGACATCATTTCCGGCGGTGACGGCGACGACGTCATCGGTGGTGGCGACGGCCATGATTATATTCAGGGCCAGAATGGTGACGACATCGTTGATGCCGGTGCCAATAGCGACCGTGTAGAAGGCGGTGATGGCAACGACGTAATCTTCGGCCGGGATGGTTTCGACCACCTGTTGGGTGAGCGCGGCGATGACGTGATCGTTGGCGGTGCAGACGCCGACAACATCTCCGGCGGTGCCGACGACGACCAGTTGTTCGGTGGTGACGGCAATGACCGGATTCTCGGTAACGACAACGAAGATTGGATCTCCGGCGGCGCCGGCGACGATATCATCTACGGCGACAACGAGCAGGGTCCTGCCGCGGCTGGTCCCGCAAGCGACATGATCACCGGTGACGATGGCAACGATC
>CAYYSC010000518.1:0-2586 GCA_964474065.1 uncultured Rhodospirillales bacterium
CAAACCAAACAAGCAACACATGTGCATGGCCCGGCTGGAGGGGAGGCAGCCGTCAAAACTGATTACGATGCCTTCGCCAGTTAGCGGTTCGCCCGGCGGGACCACGATAATCGGACGGGGATGGTCCTTTAGGAGCTTGTCGGTCGCTTCACCGATGTCATTATCTCGGGTCCCGTGGAAATTCGTCTCCCTGCCAAGGACAAGCACGTCATGCTGTTCGGCCTCCCGGTCGAGCTTTTCACTCGGCGAGCCTTCGACTTCCAGGCTTCGGGATTTCACACCGGCCTTTTTGCAGAGTTCGTCGAAGGCCTTGATCTTGGCTTCCAGCTCTTCGTGCTGATGCTGGATCAGCGTCTCATCCCGGTGCGCCTTGTAGGCGCGACCACCGATCGGCGTCGCCATCGGCCGGCGTATCCACGCCGTATCCAGAACCGCGATGCCAGTGACTGACGCGCTGAACTGCTTGGCAAGGTCGAGCGAGACCGTCTGCGCCCGCTGGCTGGAATCGGTGGAGTCGATGGCGACGACCAGGGGATGAATCATACGGTCGCTCCTTGCCCGTGAAGGGTAATACCAAACAAAATCCTAGCACAATTGCCCGGGGAAGCATCAAGACAACCGCACCGTTGCCTTCGTGCCATCGTTAATAAGGCGTTCCGTCTTTGTGGGTGAATATCCACTTACCTTCCGGCCCCATCGCGGCCTGAATGTCGTCGGCCGGATAGCTGGCCTCGTCGCTTTCGACCCGGTCGCCGATCTCCAGGTAGTGCACCGGCCGCTCCGTGCGGTTGATGAGATGGTGGGCCACACCATCGGGTGGAAAGCCGGCGCACATGCCAGGGGCCAACTGAAGCTCATCGGTTTCCGTCACAAGGGTCGGTTCGCCTTCCAGGATGAAGATAAATTCTTCCTGTTTGCTGTGGCGGTGGAGGAGGGCAGATTCGCCGCCGGGGTCCAGCCGGGTGAGATTGACACCGAACTTGTTCAAGCCGAAAGCGTCGCCAAGCTGCCTCTTTTCCCGCCGGGCCATTCGGCTGAAATACGGTTCGGGGTAATTGGATGGTTTGGTGCGTGGCGGCGCGTCCAGAGCCCGCATAGCAAGAGGCTTCGGGGAGTCGTTCATCGGGGCGCTCCTTTCCCGTTTGCAAAATCGCTCGGCAACGCGGCAGTTATGCTTACGGCACTGCGCCGCGATGTCCCTGTTGGCCGATTAAATAGCTGCGGGTCAGGCAATACAACATCGTCGCTGCATAAGGTTTGATCAGCCGGAGAATTTTGAAGCTCGACTGGCCGGCATCACGTTGATGCCAGTCGTTTGGCACTACCGCGATTGAGCGGCCCGCGAGGACTGCTTTCAACGACATTTCGATGGTGATATTGAACTGGCCTGAACGAAGAGGCTGCATCTCGTCGATGACCTCGCGTCGGTAACATTTGAAACCGTTGGTGAAGTCCCGGTACCGGCTCCCGGTCAGGAGGCCTAGCAGCCAATTGGCTAACCGGTTTACCACCCGTTTCAGTCGTGGATAACCTACTACCGTGCTGTCTTTCCCGAACCGTTCGCCGAAGGCGCAGTCGTAGCCTTCAGTGATCAGCTCAAAGAAGGCGGCGACGTCTTTCGGGGCGTCTGCACCGTCCGACGTCACGACGACCGCGGCATCTCCCCTGTAATGTTCCAGTCCTTTGCGAATTGCCTGGCCGTATCCGTTTGGCCCGTTGTTATAGATCGGGCGGATTGCCGGATGTGCGGCGGCCATCGCCCTGGCAACCTCACCGGTCCGGTCGGCACTCGCATCATCGACGATAATCAATTCGTAGCGAAAGCCGGACCGGTCGAGAAAGACGGTCAGATCTTGCACGGTCGCTGCCAGCACTTCCTCTTCATTGTAGGCCGGCATCACGATGGAAAAAAGTAATCCTTCGGAAACGCTTGGCGCAGTCATTCAACGATCCGCTCGAGCAGAAGGACACGGTCGAGACGTTCACGAACGCGAAAAGCCTGCATCAATTCGTTACCTAGCGCTTCCTGCCACATCCGACTTTCGACTTCGTTTTCGTACCAGCCTTGCCGGTAGTGGCTGGAATTGAGCCAGTTGAGGACCCGGACCCTGCCTTGCAGCGCCGGCGATTCCGCCTGGACCGGAGGCCCCGCCAACAGTCGCTCATAATCCTTCTCTTCCATGACCACGATCAAGTCTGGGTTTTCTTGCGCGGTACGGAAATGCGGATAGAGGGCATCGCCGTAGAGAATGTCGTAGAAGGCATAACCTTTCGGACAGACGCCTGTCGAAACGGCCATATCCCAGCTGCTCTGGTAGAATAAAACCGGCCGGTCGACGAGGTCGGGCGCCGCAAGCCGCGCCGCCAGCCCTGCAATGCGCGGGTCGGCTTTGCTCCGTTCTTCATGGATGGACGGGACGCGGGACGCCATTTCGCCGACGGTCGCTAGGCCTTTGATTTCATGCGAGATACCTCGCGCCTGAGCGAAGAGAATGCCGGCTCCGTAATGCGTGTAACCGGCTGCGTGCGCGATAGTGGCAATCAGGATCGCTCCCATGGCAACGCCGCGCAGACGGGGCCAGAACG
>CAYYSC010000519.1:0-2585 GCA_964474065.1 uncultured Rhodospirillales bacterium
GCCTACCAGTCGCTCGGAACGCTGGAGGCTGACCAATTAAACGAGGCCGAACCGGAAGCGGCGACTCTCGGCAAGGCAGGCTCCGGCAAGACGCTGGCGGCAGACGGATCGCGGTCATGAGCTGGCTTCTCGCACTGCCGATCATCATTCCGTTCCTGACCGCGGTCGCGGCCTTTCTGGTTCGCAAGCAGGGAGACGCTGGCCGCTGGCTCAGCGTCGCAGGCTCGGCGGCATTGCTCGCCGCGGCCGCTGTCTTGATCGCCGCCGTTTGGGACGACGGCGTGATAGCCGCGCAGATGGGCGGCTGGCCCGCGCCGTTTGGCATCACGCTGGTGGCCGACCTGTTGAGCGCCGTGATGGTGGTCATCACGGCCGTAACCGGCCTCGCCGTCGCGGTCTATGCCCTGGCCGATATCGACGAAGACCGGGAGCGGCTCGGCTACCACGCTCTGTTCCAGGTGCTGCTGGCGGGGGTATGCGGCGCCTTTCTCACCGGCGACCTGTTCAATCTCTATGTCTGGTTCGAGGTGATGCTGATCGCCTCATTCGGATTACTGGTCCTGGGCGGCAGCAAGGCCCAGTTGGACGGCGGCATCCGCTATGTGGCGCTGAACCTGGTCTCCACCGTGATGTTCCTATCCGCGATCGGCATTCTCTACGGGTTGACCGGCACGCTGAACATGGCGGACTTGCATGGAGCTGTCGCCAATGTGGAGAACCAGGGACTGCTCACCGTCGTGGCGGTGCTGTTTCTGGTCGCGTTCGGGATCAAGGCCGCGGTGTTCCCGCTGTTTTTCTGGCTGCCGGCCTCCTATCACACGCCAGCGGTGGCGGTATCCGCCGTGTTCGCTGGGTTGCTGACCAAAGTTGGCGTGTATGCCCTGATCCGCATGTTCACGCTCATCTTCACCCACGACACCGCCTATACCCACGGCTTGCTCCTGGCCATCGCCGCACTCACGATGGTGACCGGCGTGCTCGGCGCGGCGGCACAGAACGAGTTTCGCAAGATCCTGTCGTTCCATATCGTCAGCCAGATCGGTTACATGATCCTTGGCTTGGCGCTCTATACGCCGCTCGCCCTGGTCGGGGCAGTGTTTTACCTGGTGCACCACATCATCGTGAAAGCGAACCTGTTCCTGGTAAGCGGTGTCTCGAAGCGTCTGACCGGTTCCTTCGACCTGGCCGCCATTGGGGGCCTGTACCGCACGACGCCGCTGTTGGCAGTGCTGTTCCTGATCCCGGCCTTTTCGCTCGCAGGTTTTCCACCGCTCTCCGGCTTTTGGGCGAAACTGCTGCTGGTCCAGGCCAGCCTGGAGACCGAGGCCTACGTCCTGGCGGCGGTCGCCCTGGTAGTCGGCATTCTCACCGTTTTCTCCATGACCAAGATCTGGGTCGAGGCCTTCTGGAAGCCGCATCCGGCGGGAACGGAGCCGCAGTTTGCCGCCATGCCGGCGCGCGAACGGACCATGCTGCTAGCGCCGGTGGGCGCGCTCGCGGTGATGACCGTGATCATCGGACTGTTCCCGGAACCCTTTGTCGTCTTTGCCGAGCGGGCGGCGACGCAGCTCCTCAATCCTTCCGCCTATATTGCCGCCGTGCTGGGAGCCGCGTCATGACCCTGTTCATTCTGAACGTATTTCTGGCGGTCAGCTGGGCTTCGCTGATCGGCAGTTTTACCCTCGCGAATTGCGTGATCGGCTTTACCGTCGGGTACGTCGCACTTTGGATCGGCAGCCCGTTCTACCGGGAGAGCACCTATTTCCGCCGCGTCATCCGCGTGATCCGGCTGTTGCTGCTGTTTCTTTACGAGCTTGTTGTATCCAGCCTGCAGGTTGTCTGGGACGTGATCACGCCCTCGCATTTGAGCCGCCCGGGCGTGATAGCCATGCCGCTGGATGCAAAACGGGACGAGGAGATCCTGCTGGTGGCCAACCTGATTTCGCTGACACCCGGCACGCTCAGCCTCGACGTATCCGAAGACCGGAGCACGCTCTACGTGCACGGGATGTTCATCGATGACCCGGATGCGCTTCGGCGCGAACTCAAGGAAGGGATGGAACGCAGCGTCATGGAGGCGATGGAGAAATGACGGAACCCCTAGACACCCCGGCCTTCATCCTTTCGCTGGCTATCGATGCCTCGTTCCTGCTCATCCTGGGGGCGTTGATCCTGGCCTTCATACGCTTGGCGAAGGGGCCGAGCCTGCCGGACCGGGTGGTGGCGCTCGACCTTATCACTGTCCTGGCCGTGGCATTCGCCGCCCTTCTCGCGGTGTCGGCCAACGAACCCGGTTTCCTCGACGTTGCTATTGCGCTTGCCCTGGTGGCTTTCCTGGCGACCGTGGCCTTCGCCCGCTTCGCCGAACGCCGCGCCGCCAATGGCAACACCACGCCGCAGGAGAGAAAAGAGCCATGATCGAGATTATCACGGCGATTCTGGTCTTGGCCGGTGCACTGTTCACTTTTGCGGCGGCCCTGGGTGTGCTGCGCTTGCCAGACATACTGATCCGCATGCATGCCTCTACCAAGGCGGGCACCCTTGGCAGAGGCATGCATGCGGATCAGTATGTCTGGCAAGCGCAG
>CAYYSC010000520.1:0-2585 GCA_964474065.1 uncultured Rhodospirillales bacterium
GATAATCGGCCGGACGCGTTCTGGATCGATGTTCACCGTCGCGCCGCTGTCAACGGTCTCCCCGATGCACTTGAAGCCAATCCACAGGCCGGAGAAGCGGCTCATCGCGAATCCGTGCAGCCCGAGGTCGAGGAATTCCTGAACGCCCGACGGCGCCATTACTGGAATATGAGCATCGATGAAGGCGTATTCGCTCTGGTGCGCGCTCGTCGATGACTTGGCCATATGGTCGTCGCCCGCGAGCGCCAGCACGCCGCCATGCTCCAGGGTCCCGGCGGCGTTGGCATGCTTGAAGGCATCGCCGGAACGGTCGACGCCCGGTCCCTTGCCATACCAGATGCCGAAGACGCCGTCGTACTTGGCGTCCCCGTAAAGCCCGGCCTGCTGAGAGCCCCAAACGGCAGTCGCCGCCAGATCCTCGTTCACGTTGGGACGGAAAAGCACCTGATGCTCTTTCAGGTGCTTGGTGGCGCGGCTGAGTTGCTGATCGTAGCCGCCAAGGGGAGAGCCGCGGTAGCCAGTGATGAAGCCTGCCGTGTTGAGACCTGCCGCCTTATCCCGCCGATGCTGCTCCATCGGCAGGCGCACGAGCGCCTGGGTTCCGGTCATGAACACGTGACCTGAGTCAGCAGTATACTTGTCGTCTAGCGAAACGTCGGAGAGCTTTGGGGCAAGCCCGGCTTTGGAGTCGGCCATAGCTAGTCTCTCTTTCCACGGCGTCGGAATTTTCAATCGAATATAGGCAAGTCTTGCGGTCGGCGGTACCGTTCTTTGAGAATCGCTCCAGGAGGAAACAGCAATGAAGTTTGGGCTGCGCTACTGCAACACGGGTCGATACTGTGATCCCGGCCAGGCGGTGCAACTGGTTCAGGCGGGCGAGGAAGCCGGCTTCGAAAGCGCGTGGACCGTGGAGCACACGGTGATTCCGGATGGGTACCAATCCCGCTATCCCTACTCGGACACCGGCCGCATTCCAGGGAAATCGGACGATTTCGACCTGCCGGACCCGCTGGTCTGGATGAGCTATGTTGCGGCCGCCACGTCCCGCATTAAGCTCGCAACCGGGATCCTGATCCTGCCGCAGCATTCGCCGGTGGTATGCGCGAAGCAGGTGGCGACGCTCGACCATATGAGCGGCGGCCGGATCATGCTCGGGATCGGCGTAGGCTGGCTGAAGGAGGAGTTTGACGTCATCGGTGCGAATTTTGAGGAACGCGGACCGCGTTGCGACGATTATGTCGGCGCTATGCGGGCGCTCTGGCAGATGGAACGGCCGTCCTATGACGGGGCATTCGTGAAGTTTGACGGCGCGTTTTGCCGGCCCAAACCCGCAAACGGCACGGTGCCCATCATCATCGGCGGACACTCGAAAGCGGCGGCGCGGCGGGCTGGGCGGCTCGGTGACGGCTTCTTCCCGGCGCGCGGTTGGCCGGAAGAATTGTTCGCCCTGGCCCGGCAGACGGCGAAGCAGCATGGCCGCGATCCGGACGAGATCGAATTGACGGCAAGCCTGCCCGACGACCTGGACGACATTCCGAAGCTCGCCGCCATGGGCGTGACCCGCATCCTGATTCCTGTTACCGGCGCTGCCGGACTGGCCAAAGTGATCCGCGGACCAGAGGATGTTGCGGTGTGGCGCGATGTCATCGAGCGCTTCGCCGAGATCTGATTTCAACCATCGTATGGCTGCATGGCCGCGCGATTATCCCTATGTACCGCTGGTGACCCGAGGAGCGGCGTGAGGAGTTCGTTATGCCCAAGCAGTTGCTGCATCTGGTGTTCGGTGGCCGGCTCAAAGACCCCAAAGAGCGCGAATTCGAGGACCTGAACAAGCTCGATATAGTTGGCATCTTTCCCAACTATGCGGAGGCCTACAATGCGTGGCGCGGCAAAGCGCAAGCCACGATAGACGATGCCGAGGTGCGTTACTTCATCGTCCATATCCACCGTCTCTTCGACCCCGACGAGGAAGACCACCCGGACGGCCACCACGAGAGACAGTGACGGGCTGCCGTGGCTGGGATCCTCCGAGGTCAGGATTGGGCCGCGTGCGAGGCTTCTCTTAACGAGAATGGTTTTGCTGTCACGCCGCCCGTGCTCTCCGCGGACGAGTGTGCCGAGCTGATCGGATGTTACGATGAGGATCGGCTGTTCCGGCGGCGGATCAGCATGGAGCGGCATGCCTTCGGCGCCGGCGACTACGCGTATTTCGCCGATCCGCTGCCGCCGCTGGTCGGCTCGTTGCGCGCGGACTTTTTCGCCGGGCTGAGCCCCATTGCGAACCGGATGTTCGCGGTCATGGGGCGGGAAATGCGGTATCCCGCCAGCCTGGCGGAATACCGGGCGGAGTGCGCTGCCGCCGGGCAGACCAAGCCCACGCCCTTGCTCCTGCGGTATGGGCAGGGCGGCTACAACCGGCTGCACCGCGACCTGTACGGAGATCTGGCTTTCCCGATCCAGGCAACTGCCATGCTGAGCCGGCCCGGAGAGGATTTTACCGGCGGGCAGTTCCTGCTCGTCGAGAACCGCCCGAGGCAACAGGCGATTGGTACCGCTGTGGACATTCCGCAGGGGGCCTTTGTCCT
>CAYYSC010000521.1:0-2580 GCA_964474065.1 uncultured Rhodospirillales bacterium
CGCCGCTGGGTGCGCAGATCACGCTGCCGCCCATCATGTCGAATCCGTCCTCCGCCCCGGCCTTCGCGACGCCGACAACCCAGCAGCCATTCTGGTAGGCGCCCATCTGCATCGACATTTGATTGTGCATCATGCGCAGGTGCGGCGGCTCAATCGTGTTCGACTCACGATTCTGCGTCGGCGTGTTGTAGCCTAGCATGATGACCTCCGCCCCTTGCAGGCCCATGACGCGGTAGGTCTCCGGCCAGCGCCGGTCATTACACAGGCACATGCCCATGACGCCGCCCATGGTCCGCCAGACAGGGAAACCCAGATTGCCGACCTCGAAATAGCGCTTTTCCAGATGCTGCCAGGGGTAGGTTGGTACGAACTCGCTATGGCCCGGCAGGTGCACCTTTCGGTACTTGCCGACGGTCTTGCCGTCCCGGTCGACCAGGACGGCGGTGTTGTAGCGGTGGACCTCCCCATTCTCGACGCACTTCTCCGCATAGCCCAGGTAGAAGCCAATCTTCAGACTGGCCGCCAGGTCGAACAGCGGCTTGGTTACGGCGTTCGGCATTTCGGTCTCGAACCATGTATCGACCTCCTCCTGATCTTCCATGTACCAGCGTGGGAAAAAGGTGGTCAGCGCCAACTCGGGGTAGACGACGAGGTGCGCACCCTTGCCGTGTGCCCGGCGCATCAAATCCATCATGCGTTTGACCACGCTCTCGCGGTTATCGGCACGATGGATGGGGCCAAGCTGGGCACCGGCAAGCGTGATCGGACGGGGCATGGCAGAAGGTCTCCTGGATTGAGTTTGGCCGGACGGTCAGGATACTAAGCCTGACTGCATCCGTCGTAGAGTATTCCCGTCATGCAAGATCCGTGCTCACTGAGCGCCCGCGCCATCGCCGCCGCCATCGAGGCAGGGGAGATGACCTGCGAGGCTGTCACCGCTGCCCACCTGGAACGCATCGAGGCACGAGAGCCGGAGGTGCAGGCCTGGGCGCACCTGAAGTCCGAACAGGCTCTGGCCGAGGCGCGGCAAAGAGACCAAAGCCCGAAGAACGGTCTGCTTTACGGCGTGCCGTTCGGGGTGAAAGACATCATCGACAGTCACGATCTGCCGACCGAGCATGGCTCGCCCCTTCATGTGGGCCGCCAGCCGACGGCGGATGCCGCCTGCGTTGCCTATGCGCGGCATCATGGCGGCGTGCTTTTGGGCAAGGCCGTGACAACCGAGTTCGCACACGTGCATCCGGGCAAATCCCGGAATCCTCTCAACCCGGAGCACACCCCTGGCGGCTCATCCAGCGGATCTGCGGCGGCGGTGGGCGCCGGCATGGTCCCCTGGGCCTTCGGCACGCAGACGGCGGGCAGTGTGATCCGCCCGGCCGCCTATTGCGGTGTCGTCGGCTACAAGCCTTCCTATGGCGAGATCAACACGGAAGGTGTTCGCGGCAATGTCCGCAGCTTCGATACGGTCGGGATCATGGCGCGTGCGGTTGAGGATCTGGCCCTGATTCGCTCCGCCTGTACCACGGAGCCACTGGCGAACATCGCGGCGCCGGAAGTGAGCACGCTGAAAATCGGCTTTTGCCGCACGCCATATTGGGAAGAGGCTTGTGCGGTCACGCAGGGGCACATCGAGGCCACGGCTGCGAGGCTCGGCAGGGTGGGAGCCCGCGTTGCGGACTTCGCGTTGCCCCAGAACTTCCCGAACTTCGAAAGCGCCATCCGCACCGTCGCCGGCTACGAGTTTGCGGGCGCCATGGCCTGGGAGCGGTTGAACCACCGGGACAAGCTGTCGGCCGCCTTGTTGAGCGGGCGGGTGAACGACGGCCTCGGCGTCACGCTGGAGCAGTACCGGGGCGCCCTCGCCGGACTCGGCGTCTACCGGGCTCAGTCAGCGCTGGCGATGCGCGAGTTCGATCTGCTGATCTGCCCGAGTGCCCCCGGCGAAGCGCCAAAGGGGCGGGAAAACACGGGCGCGGCCACGTTCAACGGGCTTTGGACCTCGCTGCATCTGCCATGCGTGACGCTGCCCGTATATCAAGGGCCCACGGGCCTTCCCATCGGCCTGCAACTCGTCGGTCATTTCGGCCAGGACCCGCGGCTAATCGCGGCCGCCACGTCTGTTTTCCATATCCTCAGCCGTTAGGAGCGAGCCATGACCCAATTCGAACGCCAGGACCGCTATCCTTATTCCTCCATCGGCTCCCGGAAGCCTTACGAGTGGCCTAACGGCACGCGGCTGGCGGTCTATATAGCGCTGAACATCGAGGTGTTCCGCTACGGTGTTGGCAAGGGCGCCGCCATTGCGCCGCCGGACCAGGCGGTCAGCGACTCGGTCTACGCCTGGCGCGATTATGGCAACCGTGTCGGCTTCTGGACGCTGATGGACGCGCTCGACAAGTATGCCCTGCCCGCAGAGGCGCAGATCAACACGGCGATCTATGAGGAATGCCCAGACATTCCGGGCCGTTTGCGCGCCCGGGGCGATGAATTTCTGGGGCACGGTTACACGAACTCCGATGAGCAAGGGCACCTGCCGGAGGCGGAAGAGCGGTCGCTGATTCACGCCTGCACCGAAGCCAT
>CAYYSC010000522.1:0-2580 GCA_964474065.1 uncultured Rhodospirillales bacterium
GCCAGACTTGCCGGCGGTGCTTGTAAACCCGGCCGTTCCTTCGGGCACAGGTGCGGTTTTCCAAGCACTGAATGGCCGGTTCGGCGCGCCTCATCCTGCTCCGCTGCCCTCGCCCGCAATTTGCGGGAGCATTGAGAGCCTGGCTGCCTGGCTGGCGGAAGCACGGAACGACCTGACCCGCCCAGCCATTGAAATAACCCCTTCCATTGGAGAGGTCCTGGCGGCGCTTTCCGCCGCCCCGGACGCGCTGCTGGCGCGTATGTCCGGCAGCGGCGCCACCTGCTACGGTCTCTTTCCCTCAGCGCGAGCGGCGGCGGAAGCCGCGCTGTGGATCGCTTCCCGCGCACCCGGCTGGTGGGTCAAGCCCGCGATCCTGCGCGGCTCACCAAGCGTCTAACCCCGTGTACTTAGCTCGCGAAGAGGGGCCCGGCACTGGAGGCGGCAAAGAGGACCACTGTTATGGGCCCTCCAGTCCCGTGCCGATCAAATCGCCCTCTTCGCACGCAGCTCCACGATCTGGTCGGCTGAGTAGCCGAGCCCGCTGAGGATATCCTCCGTGCATTCCCCCTGCTCCGGGGTGGCGTTGCGCATCCGATGCGGCGTCCGGGAGAGATTCGTGGCGTGGCGAGCGATGTCGATAGAGCCGAGTCGGGGATGCTCGACCGGCACCACGAAACCCAGATGCTGCACCTGCGGATCGGCGCAGGCCTGGTCCACCGAATAGATCGGACCGCAAGGCACGCCCGCCTCGTTCATCGCATCGACCCAGAATGCCGAGGTGTTCTGGCGCGTGTAGCCCGCGATGGCTTCGTTCAATTCGTCCCGGTGCTGCTGCCTCGATTTGTTGGTCTTGAAGCGCGCGTCTTCCAGCATTTCCGGTGCCCCCAGGCATTTGGCCATCCGCTCGAACATGACATCCCCGGCGGCCGCAATGTTGATGTGCCCGTCCGCGGTCTCGAATACGCCGGTGGGGACACCGGTCGGATGGTTGTTGCCGGCCTGCGGCGGCACCTGCCCGCCCATGGTCCAGCGGGTCAACTGGAAGTCAAGCATGGCGAGTTGCGCCTCCAGCAGCGACGTGTGCACCCACTGGCCTTCGCCCGACACCTCCCGCTCCAACAGCGCCGTGAGCACGCCGATGGCGAGGTACATCCCGGCGGTGAGATCGGCGATGGGCACGCCGACCCGCACCGGTCCCTGGCCCGGCAGTCCGGTGACGGACATGAGCCCGCCCATGCCTTGGGCGATCTGATCGACGCCCGGCCGGTTGGCGTAAGGCCCATCCTGGCCGAAGCCACTGATCGAGCCATAGACGATGCGTGGGTTCACGGCCTTGCAGGCTTCATAGTCGATACCAAGCCGCGTTTTCACGCCGGGACGGTAGTTTTCGATCACCACATCCGCATCTTTGACCAGCTCGAAGAAAATTTTCTTCCCCTCTTCGGCCTTCAGATTGAGGGTTAGTGAGCGCTTGTTGCGGTGCAGGTTCTGGAAGTCGAAACCGTGCCGGTCCCCGGCGGTGACGGAGCGGCCGTCGTTGGTGCCGGGGTCTTCGATCTTGATGACCTCCGCACCCATGTCGGCAAGCTGGCGGACGGCGGTCGGCCCCGCCCGGGCCCGGGTCAGGTCAAGGACTTTGAAGCGGGTGAGCGGCAGTTTGGGCAGCGAAGGCATCGGCGTTTCCAGTCTTTTTTTCTAGAGGAACCGAAGTGTACCCCTTGCCTTAGCCTCCCGCCACGGTTCCATACACCATCCGCGGCAGCCAGAGCGTCATTTCGGGAACCAGCCAGAGGATTGCCAGCATCAACACCTGCAGACCGACGAACGGGATCACGCCGGCGTAGATCTGCATGGTCTTGACCGACGGCGGGGCGACGCCGCGCAGGTAGAAGAGCGCGAAACCAAACGGCGGGGTCAAGAACGACGTCTGGAGGTTAATCGCGATCATGATGCCGAGCCAGACCGGGTTGATGTCCATCATCAGGAGGATCGGCGCCACGATGGGCACGACCACAAAGGTGATCTCAATGAAGTCGAGGAAGAAACCCATGATGAACATGATCAGCATGACCACGAACATGGCGCCGAGGGCACCGCCAGGCAGGCTCGTCAGGAATTCGTGCACGATGTCATCGCCGCCCAGGCCACGGAAGACGAGTGAAAAGATCTGAGCGCCGATCACGATGCCGAAGACCATGGCTGAAATCTTGGCGGTCTGCTGCATCACCTCCCGCAACGTGCCGTCCGCATGGGTTCGGCGAAGAGCATCCAGAATGCCAACAGCCAAAAGGAGGCAGCAGATAGCCGCGGCATAGATGCCGAACCGCTCAGCTGCCGTGATCTCGCTCCGGCCGAGCCTCAGGTCCAGCGTGCCGGTCAGAAACAGCACCCCGATCAGCGCGAGACCGCCGATCAGGATCATCGTGCCCTGTCCCCCGCGGGTTAGACGCAGGCCGCCAAGCAGAGTTGCGCCGATTGCACCGACCGCAGCGGCTTCCGTCGGCGTGGCGACGCCCGCCAGGATGGAGCCGAGTACCGCAACGATCAGAACGATGGGCGCCATGAGCGCACCAAGCGTTT
>CAYYSC010000523.1:0-2576 GCA_964474065.1 uncultured Rhodospirillales bacterium
GTTTCCGCGCAGCGCGCCTCCTCCCGGAACCAGTAGACCGGGGAGGCGAGCGTCAGGCAGATCGGCCAGCCAAGGACGCGGAAGCGGAATGCCTCCAAGGCCGCCTCGATTTGGTAGGCGACACGGCCTGGCCCGTCCGGCAGGTTGTTGTAGAAGCCCAGACCGGGGTCGAGCCAGATCGCCTCCACGCCCGCTTTCCTGGCGAGTTCTAACTGCTCTTGGAAGAACTCCATCTGCACTTCCACGAGAGCGTCGCGGCTTGGCAGGGACTTGTTGTCCCGCGCATTGCCGCCCGCCATGTAGCAGATGATCAGGCCTGCCTTGTGCTTGGCGCACAGATCGTAAATCGCCGGTGCCTCCTCCCGGCCGGTCAGGTTGATGATGGCCGCCCCCGCATCCAGTGCCTGTGCGGCAAGGCTGGCGTAATACGTTTCGACCGACACCGGCACGCCTTTTGCCGCCAGACGGCGCACCGTGGGGAGCATCAGTCCAGCCTGTTTCTCGGCAGAGACGCGGGAGGCGAAGTCGCCAACGGACTCCGCACCGAGATCGAGGATCGTCGCCCCTTCAAGGAGCAGCCGGTCGCAGCGGTAGTCCGCCTGTTCCTGACTGAACACAACGCTCTCCCGATAGGAGGACTCACGGCTGAAGTTGACCACGCCCATCTGGTAGGCACGATCTTCGAAGGTGATGCCGAACTTGGGCAGGGAGATGGAGCGGACGGGCGCAGCGAGCGCCTTCGCGTGCTTCTGCCATCGGTTGAAAATGCTGTCGGCGTTAATCATCGGGGGTTCGTCCAGGTATCGGCGACAGGGTAAACGTCACCATTTTCTACGGGCAGGTCCGCCAGCAACTCTGCGATGGTGCGATTTAGCCGCGGATGCACCACGTCCGCTGCCACATCGGAGAGCGGCACTAGCACGAACCGCCGCAAATGCATGCGCGGGTGAGGTATTTCCAGGCGCTCGGTCGATATGACCGCATCCCCGTAGAGAAGGATATCCAAATCCAATGTCCTGGCGTCCCAACGGATGATCCGTTCGCGATGATACCCCTGCTCAACCGACATGCAGGCGTCGAGCAAGGCTTCCGGTCCGAGAGCCGTTTCGATCTTCAGGGCCGCATTCAGGAAACGCCCTTGGCCGCCCGGACCTCCGACTGGCGCTGTCTCGTACAGGCGGGAAGTCTGCAGCGGGGTGACCTCCGGGTAAGCGGCTAGCGTGGCGTAGGCGCCCGCCAGCGTGGCGAGCCGGTCGCCGAGATTGCTGCCCAATGCAAGGTAGGCAATGGTTCCGGTCATTTGTCAGAAGTTCCCCTCGCCCCGGAACGGTCGTTGCCGGACTGGCCGGTCGCTGCCGGTTGCTGCTGGGCTCGCTGCCGTTCTTGCCGGCGCCGGTCCTTTTCGCGATCCGCCAGGAACCGTTCGGTGATGTCGCGGGCCGTCGCAAGAGCGCCGATGATGACGCCCCCTCGATCGTGGACGATGCTGAAGCAAAGCTCCACGTAAAGCTGCCGTCCCTCCGCGTGGGTCGCACGGGTCGGCAGTGCTTTCCCGGCATATTTCGTCCTGCCGGATTGCATCGATTCCTGAAAGCCGCGCCAATGTGCCTGGCGAAAACGCTCCGGAATGATCAGGTCCAGCGACTGCCCAATCGCAGAATCCGCCGAAAAACCGAAGATCCGGGATGCAGCCTCGTTCCAGACCTGAATGGTGCCGCCAGGGTCCGCGAGGATCATGCCGTCGGGGGAGGCGGCGATCAGCAGATCCGCCCGACTACCGGCGGAGATCGTTTGGTCGTTCATTGGCAACTCCTTCGCCGGTCCGCCATTGCCGGCCATATCACCCGGCAAATCCGTGCCGCTTCGCTTCCTCGCCCATGACCACGGCAATCCGTCCCTGGGCCTGGCGGCCGAGGACGGCGGCCATGGCATCCTGGAATCGTTCGAGCGGGTATACGCCGCCCACAACCGGCCTGATCTTTCCGTCCCGATACCAGCCAAACATCGTGTCCATCAACGCGCGCATCCGGTCCTCGTATTCATAGCGCACGTCATCCGGCGACCAGCCGACATAGTAGCCCATGTTCAGGCCGCAGACGGTCAGGTTCTTCACCAGCAGCAGGTTTGCCGGGATCTGCGGGATCGTGCCGCCCGCGAAGCCGACTGGCATGATCCGCCCCTCCGGCGCCATGCAGCGCAGCGACTGCATAAAAACATCGCCGCCGATCGGGTCATACACAGCATTGGCGCCCCGGCCGCCCGTAATTTCCAGCACAGCCTCCCGGAAGTCTTGTTCGCGATAGTTGATCGTATGATCCGCGCCGTGCGCCTTCACCAATTCCAGCTTCTCCGCTGACCCCGCAGTGGCGATCACGGTCGCGCCCAAAATTTTGCCGATTTCGACAGCGGCGATGCCGACACCGCCTGCTGCGCCGTGCACCAGGAGCCAGTCCCCCGATTTTACGCGCAACAGATGGGGCCAGGTCAGGGCCGCGGCGCTGGTGCCGTAGGAATTGGTGAAGCTGATGGCTTCCGGAAACGGCATGCTGTCGGGGATATGGAATGTGTTGACTTCC
>CAYYSC010000524.1:0-2558 GCA_964474065.1 uncultured Rhodospirillales bacterium
CAACCGCTACGACGTCTCCACCCTGAAGTTCGTGGTGCATGCCGCCGCCCCCTGCCCGCCCTCCATCAAGCGGCAGATGATCGAGTGGTGGGGGCCGGTAATTAATGAGTACTACGGCTCCACCGAAACCAGCGCCACCAATTTCCACACAAGCGAAGAAGCCTTGCGCAGGGCGGGCACGGTCGGACGCACCATTCCCGGCGCGGTAGTCAAGATATTCGATGACGAAGGCAAGGAGCTCGCCCCGAACGAGATCGGCACCATTTACGGCCGCATCATCGGCAGCGCCGATTTTACCTATCACGGCCGCCGGGCGGAGCGGGACGAGATCGAGCGCGAGGGCCTGATAACGTCCGGCGACATGGGCTATATCGACGAGGACGGCTACCTGTTCCTCTGCGACCGCAAGAAGGACATGGTCATTTCCGGCGGCGTCAACATTTATCCCGCGGAGATCGAGGCGGTGCTGCACCAGATGCCCGGCGTCCACGACTGCGCGGTTTTCGGCATTCCGGACGAAGAATTCGGCGAGTCGCTCGCGGCCTACATTGAGCCCGATCCCGGCACGGACTTGACGCCAGAAAACGTCCAAGCCTACTGCCGCAAGCACATGGCCGGGTACAAGGTGCCGAAAGTGGTGAAATTCGCCCGGAATCTGCCGCGGGAGGACTCGGGCAAGATTTTCAAACGCAAGCTGCGCGAGCCCTATTGGGCGGAGGCGGGACGGAGGATTTGAGCATGCAATACGGCGTTGTCTTTCCGGCCCCTGAGATCGCCGCGGACCCCGGCGCAATCCGGGACTACGCCCAGACGGTCGAAGATCTCGGCTACGAGCACCTGCTCACCTTCGACCATGTGCTTGGCGCCGGGCTCGGCACGAGGCCGGACTGGAGCGGCCCCTACGACCATAGCCACAAGTTTCACGAACCGTTCGTCCTGATGGGATTTCTCGCCGCGGCCACCAAGCGGCTAGAGATGGTCACCGGCATCGTCATCCTGCCTCAGCGCCAAACTGCGCTCGTCGCCAAACAAGCGGCGGAAGTGGATGTGCTTACGGAAGGGCGGCTGCGGCTCGGCGTCGGCATCGGCTGGAACCCGGTGGAGTACGAGGCCCTGAACCGGGATTTCACCACTCGCGGCCGCCGCTTGGCGGAACAGGTGGCAGTGCTGCGAAAGCTCTGGACCACCGAGCTCGTGACGTATGTGGGCGAGGATCACACCATCCGCGACGCCGGTATCAACCCCCTACCCGTGCAGCGGCCCATCCCGCTCTGGGGCGGCGCCTTCCGGCCTGCGGCGATCGAGCGGGTGTGCCGGCTGATGGACGGCTTCTTCCCGCGCATGCCCTTGGACGACAAGACCGAGGGGCGCCTGGAGCGCGTCTGGCAATACCTGGAGACGCACGGGCGGGACCGCGGCCGGTTCGGCATCGACGCCACCGTCTACTGCAAAGGCGAGGATGTCGAGCGCTGGCTGCGGGACGCCGAGCGCTGGCGGGAACTCGGCGCGACGCATATCAGCGTGCAGACCCTTGGCCAAGGTTACGCGAGCTGGAAGCAGCACCTGGATGCGATCCAGAACTTCAAGGAATCTCTGGGAGATTAGCCACAGGGTTACGCGGACGCGGAAAGATCGCCCGCCTGCGGCAGGATCACCACGGAAAGCGGCTGGCTGCGCCCCCGAATCAACAGTTCGGCATGGACCAGGCTATCGGTAGAGATGCCTGCAGCATCGGCCAAATCCTGGGAGATCACCGCCTCGCATTGATGCTCCTTCGTCATCACCTCCAGGCGGCTGGCGACATTAACGGTGTCGCCAATGGCAGTGAGGGAGGCGGCGCGGCCATGGCCTAACTCGCCGACGATGACCGGACCGATATGCACGCCGATGCCGATTTGCAGTGGCCCATCCAGCTCGTCCGATAGTTCCAGGTTAAGCCTCTCCAACCCTTCCGCCAGGGAGCGGACCGCAGCAATGGCCTGACGGCTGGCGGTAGCGCGGTCTGCCTCCAACCCAAATAACGCCATTAACCCGTCGCCGATAAACTTGTCGACATAGCCGCCATTCGCCTGAACTTGCTCGCTCATGGCCCGGAAGTAACGGTTAAGCACAAACACCACGTCGTAGGGCAAACGGTGTTCGGAAAACGCCGTGAAGCCCCGGATGTCGCAGAACAGCACGGCGAGGTCGCGCTCGCGACCGTGGCGATTGGCATCGTCCCCTAGCGCGGCCGAAGGGCTGCTGGCGGGCGGGAGCAGGGGTGTAACTTCCAGCGGCGCTGTCACCGGAATCTGGCAAGCGAGACGGACACCGGGCGGCGCGCCAATGCGGCGGAGGACCCGTCGCTCGGCTTCGGACGGCACCGGCAGGTTTTCGTTGCCCGCACCGACACGGACCCGGCAGGTCGAGCAGCGACCGCGACCACCGCAGACCGCGGCATGAGGAATGCCCGCACGCTGGCTCGCCTCCAGGACGGAGATGCCACGGGGCACGCGCAACCGCCGCTGTCTGAGATCGGAAGAGCGTCGTGTAGGGAAAGAGTGTTCAGAGCCGTGTAG
>CAYYSC010000525.1:0-236 GCA_964474065.1 uncultured Rhodospirillales bacterium
GATCACGTCGCCGCTGTGATAACGGCTGGCGTCGCTGACCAAATAGACGGCGATGCCCGCGAAGTCCTCCTTCGTGCCCCAGCGCCCGGCCGGCACGCGCGGCAGTACCGCTTCACGGAAACGGTCCCAGTTGAAGGCGGGCGCGGTCATCTCCGTCTCGATCCAACCAGGGAGGATCGCGTTGGCGCGGATGCCATGCCGGCCGTATTCCACCGCCAGTGCCTTCACCATCGAGA
>CAYYSC010000525.1:246-2557 GCA_964474065.1 uncultured Rhodospirillales bacterium
CAGGCAGAAGACGGCATACGAGATTCTCCGGAAGACGTGTGCTCTTCCGATCTCGCCAGTGCCTTGATGATGGCGTTCATGGCGCCTTTGGAGGCCGCATAGTGCTCGCCGCGGGCCTGCCCCATGATTGAGGCGGTGGAGGAGGTGCCGACCAGGCAGCCGCCCTCACCGCGGGCCTTCATGTGGCGGCCGGCGGCGCGGAGCGTGAAGAACACGCCGTCGAGGTTGATGTCGAGCACCCGGCGCCATTCGGCGTAGTCCATGCCGCCGAAGCCTTCTTTCATCTTGCGCCGGTCGCCGGAAACGCCGGCGTTTGCGAAGCAGGCATCGAGCTTGCCGCCGAAGAAGTCCAGCGTTTCCGCGAATTTCGCCTCCACATCCTGTTCGCTGCCCACATTGCACTTCATGGCGGCGACCTTGGTGCCGTACTGCTCCAGGTCCTTCAGCGCGGCGGCGTTCTTTTCCTCGTTCGTGCCCCAGATCACGACGTCGGCGCCCGCCTGCGCGAGGCCTTCGGCCATGCCGAGGCCTATGCCGCCATTGCCGCCCGTGATCAGAACGGTTTTGCCGGTCAGGTCGAAGGGAGCGAAGGGCATAAGCATTCCTCGAAGATTGGTGCGAGTGTTGTCGGTGAAACTACGGCCACCCTTGGCCCGGAAGCAAGCATGGCGCGCCGCCATGCGGTCTTGGGATCGCTTGCGCCTTGCACGTCCTTTACGTTGGATGCGACTTTACGTTGGATGCGACTTTGCGTTGGATGCAGCCTGGCCCCGCTAGCTGTCCGGTTCCCCTTCCTATTTGCTGCGGACGCGGGAACAACCAGCCCGTCCGAACGTTAGTAGGATATTGGACGGTACCAAGGAGTTGGATTATGAGGATTGGCGCAGCTTTACTCTCTGCATTGCTGATGGTTGCCTCGAGCGCATCAGTGGCGGAACAGGCCATTCTGACCTGCCAAGAGCGGATCGAACAGATTGCCGCGGAAATCCCTGATGCAGAGAAAATTCCGGAATCGGCAAGAACGATGGAAATGTCGGAACAGCACTTAAGAGGCGTGCTCGCCGCGCTGGATGCGGCCCGTATCGCCGATGAAATGGGGGAAAACCAGCACTGCAATCAACTGGTGAACGCAGCGATGGGTATGCTTTCGGCAGGCGGTTACAGCACTGACTTTGAATAAGCGATGGTCAGCCGCGGCAGGCGGCGTCGACCCGTCCCAGGGCTCCGCCCCGCCGGCTGTTGAGGTTTAGGGTTTCGGCGCGCCCAACAACGTGAAGCCAGGGTCGAGTGCGGGCAGGGTTGACCGGGTCAGGGAGTCGGTCCGCGCATTCTCGCCGGTATCGCCAGCCATGCGGTGAACCCCGCCAGCCAGACCGACAAGGTGAACCACCCTTGCCAAGCATCCATCGCCAGCAGGGTCATAGCAGAGATACCCAGCCATAGGGCAGGGGCAATCTGCAAAATGGCGGCGGGCCATCGTCGCGGCGCCAGAACGAGTAGCCCAAGGGTGGCGACCACAGTCGGGTCCGGTGCGACTCCGAGTACCTGAGCAGTTTGCCACGCGCGCCCGTCGAACAGGGCGAGCAGCGGGTAGATCGCCAAGGCGATGGCAAACAGAACCGCCGACGCTGCCTTCGCGTGGCGCTCGCCCGTCCTTAACAGCCTGAGTTTGCCGGAAATCCCCAGCCCGGCCAAGAGCAGGCCTTGGGTGTAGAACAAAATAGACAGGTCCTCGGCCACCCAATTGATCGGGCCATAACGCTGAAAGACGAACTGCCAACCGACCCACAGCCAGATCAGTCCGGCGAGGGGCCCGATGAGCCGGCCGGATGGCTGCCAGCCGCGGACAAGCGCGGCCACTAACCCAAGGCCGGCCGCCAGGGTTACAAGCGCAACCGGCCATTGGTCTTGGTTTTCCAACGCAAAGAGCCGCCAGTAGGTTTCCGGTCCGAAGAGGAGAAAATCCTTAAGGCTGTAGGTTGACCAGCCCGCGATCATAGGGAGCGGACATAGCCTGCCATCCGCTGCCGCATCGCTTCATCCGGCACCGGGCCAAACTCGGCCGCCTTGTTCTCCCGCAGGTGTTCCACCTGCCGGGTCGCCGGAATGGCCACGGTGACCGCCGGATGGGAGACGATAAACTTCAGCAGGAAGGCGGGCCAGGTTTCGACGCCGATTTCCGCCGCCCATGACGGCAGCTTCTCGCCCTGGAACCGGTCCGGCAGCTCGCCGCGCCGGAATGGGCGGTTGCAGATAGCGGCAATGCGTCGCTCTGCAGCCAGGGGCAGGAGCCGCTGTTCCACCGCGCGGT
>CAYYSC010000526.1:0-2526 GCA_964474065.1 uncultured Rhodospirillales bacterium
GAAAGCGGGGGCGGCGCGGTCACAACGGTGGCAGAGGTCACGTGCGCCTCCCCGTCGAAGGAAACGACGATTGGGCCAGCGATCTCAAGCCCGCGGCGGCACCTACCACCACCATGGCCGGTTTCGAAAGAGCTACCCTCCCGGCGAGCGGATCCTCGCGTTTCAGGCGCGCCGAGATACGCCGGGCCAATGCGATGATCACCGCCGATTCGGCCGCAAGGCGACGCGAACGGAGGCGGGGGGGCAAAGCAGCCGCCTGTGCCAGCAGCGTGTCGCATTCGGCGAGGACAAAATCCAGGACCCTCCGCAACCCGGGGGTCAAGGCCGAGCCAGCCAGATCCTCCACCTGCGCGCCTGCTGCATCCATCCAGTCCATCGGCAGATAAACGCGGTCAAGCCGTCGGTAGTCCTCGCCGCAATCCTGCAGGTGGTTCAGAACCTGGAGCGCCGTACACAATGCATCGGAGGCGGGCACCGCCTCTGGCGACTCGCCATGCAGGTCGAGAAGAAAACGGCCGACCGGGTTGGCGGACAACTCGCAATATCCGACCAGTTCGTTCCAATTCCGGTACCGGAGCTTGACGGCATCCTGCCGGAATGCAGCCACCAGATCGCGGGCATGGCGGTCCGGCACGCCCGTTTCATCGAGACTCTGCCGCAACGCGGCGGCTTTCTCGAAACCGGGCGCCAACTCGGCTGCATCCCTCAGTGCCGCCTCAAACGCATCAAGACGGCGAATCTTTTCATCGCTGGCCAAGTCCGGGTTGTCGGCGATGTCGTCGATTGCGCGGGCGAAGCCATAGTAGCACAGCACATGCGGGCGGAGATCCACCGCGATCAGCAGGGAGCCAACCGGGAAATTCTCGTCGCCAGGCCCTTTGCCTGACGGCGTCTCCGCTGACGATGCCCCCATGGGCGCCGCAGCGGCAGGTTTGACCGACATCGTCTCGGGTCCTTTCACGGCGCCTCCGACAGCCGCTAAAGCAGCAATTGACTGTGCATGTAAGCAGGCATGGCGGGCGAGGCAACCTATCCCAGTCCCTGATCCTCAGGCCGCGCTTACTCGTTGGCGGCTGCCTTGTCTACACTAGGCACTTGCCGTGTGACCAACTTGGCCGCGACAATCCAGTCAACAGCCGCCGCAAGCGCGCCGTCGATCGGCTGCCGCTCAACACCAAGATCAACTTGCGCGGCATTCGCGTCGAGCCAGACGGGCCGGCCAGCCAGCCGCACGCCAGTCAACGGGGCGCTCGGCGGCTTCCCCGTAACCGAGGCCATCGCCTCGCTCACCGTCGCAGCAGCAAGCGCTACAGGATAAGGAACACGCCGCTTCGGCATGGGGAGCCTGGTCAAGCGCTCCAGCCGTGCCAGGAATTCGGCCATCCGCAGGTCTTCGCCTGCCAGCACGTAACAGTGCCCGGCGTCGCCGTGGTCGCGTGCTGCGATCAGGCCTCTGGCCAGGGCCCTGACGTCGATGAGGTTCAGCATACAGTCAAGAACGGCCGGCAGATCACCGTTGAGGAGTTGCTGCAGCATCCGGGTCGGCGGTGTCATGTTGACGTCGCCGGGGCCAACCGGAACAGCCGGCAGCACTGCAATCGCCTGCAAACCCTCGCATGCCGCGGCCAGCGCTATCTCTTCCCCCTGCCGCTTGGAGCGCGGATAGGGCCCAAGCATTTCCGACGCCGGGAGTCTGGACTCTGCACTGACTGTCGTCCCGGTTCGCGGTGTGCTCTTGCCGATCAGGGTAACGATGCTGGAAACGTGTACGACCCGCTGAACGCCCGCTGCGCGCGCCTGCGCCATAACCTGGCGGGTCCCCTCTACGTTGATCTCCACGAAGCTGCCCCGGTTTCTGGCCCAAAGCTGGGTCTGGGCGGCGAGATGAAACACCGACTCGACGCCATGCATGGCCCGCGCAACGGTTTTGCTGTCCGTGACTGATCCTTCGATGCTTTCAACGTCTTCGAGGAGTGCCGGCGGCCCAATGGTCCGGTCTAGGACCCGGACCGTCTCACCCCGCTCCAGCAGTTGCGCCACCAAATGACGGCCGACGAAGCCGGCGCCGCCGGTAACCAGACTGCGGCCGGTCATAGCCGTCCCTCATCGTAGCCGTTCTCGCCAGGCCAGGACTTCATGCGTTTTCTGGATCGATTGCCGGCCGCGCGTAGGCCCACTTTTCCACGTAGCGTCGCCAATGACTGTCGACGAGTCCCAGCGCCTCAGCCGAGCCTTTGAATGCATTCTTGCGATAGGTGCGTACCGATTCCATGTAGCGCTGGAATTCGGGCGCCGCAGCCTCGAAGCCAGGCAAGTCCAGCATCGAATAGATACGCTCGACGGTTTCCATTGGCCGTTCGTCCAGATCCTTGTAGGCCACCTCAACGAACTGGCTCGCCGGGAGGTCCCTGGTGTCCTCCTCAAGCCGCGCCATCATCCGCGGGTAAACCTCCAGGATTGCTGCATCGATATCGACATGGCGATAGTCCTGCAGCGCCATCACCTCCAATAGCTTTTTATAAAAAT
>CAYYSC010000527.1:0-2525 GCA_964474065.1 uncultured Rhodospirillales bacterium
TAGTAGCCGGCCCGGACGATCCTGGGTCGCCCTATGCCATTGGCGCGCGCGAAGGCGGCCATGACGCGATTCATCCCGAACTTGGGAACGTTGACGATTTCCGGCGGCTGGTGAGAGCCGCGCACGAGCATGGCCTAGAGATTGCGCTGGATTTTGCCATCCAGTGCTCTCCAGACCATCCGTGGATCAAGGAACATCCCGAATGGTTCGACTGGCGGCCCGATGGCAGCATCAAGTTTGCTGAAAATCCGCCAAAAAAGTACGAAGACATCGTCAACGTCCACTTCTATCGTGACGCGCTGCCTTCTCTTTGGGTCGCCTTGCGGGATGTTGTCCTGTTCTGGGTCGAACAGGGAGTAAAGATCTTTCGGGTCGACAATCCGCACACCAAACCGCTGCCCTTTTGGGAATGGCTGATCGGAGAAGTGCAGGCCAAGCATCCGGACACGATCTTCCTGTCAGAAGCCTTCACCCGGCCCAAGATGATGAAGCGTTTGGCGAAAATCGGGTTCACGCAGTCCTACACCTATTTTACCTGGCGTGTCGGAAAGGCGGAACTGACAGAATATCTGACGGAACTGACCTCCGGCGACATGCCGGCTGTTATGCGCCCCAACTTCTTCGTCAATACGCCAGACATCAACCCGGTGCCGCTTCAGACCAGTGGTCGGCCCGGATACCGCATACGTGCTGTTCTTGCCGGTTCCTTGTCCCCGTCTTGGGGGATGTATAACGGCTTTGAGATCTGCGAAGGTACGTCAGTACCGGGACGTGAAGAATACCTAGACAGCGAGAAATATCAGATCCGCGTCTGGGACTTCGACCGGCCGGGCCACATCAAGGATGACCTTCGGCTGATCAACCGGCTCCGCGCGCAGCATCCGGCACTGCAACAACTGGAGGGCCTCAAGTTCTACAATGCCTGGAACGACCACATTCTTTACTACGCAAAGTTCACACCCGACCTTTCCGATTTCGTTCTCTTCGCTGTCAATCTCGATGCGCATCACGATCAGGGTGCCCCGATCGAAATTCCACTCTGGGAATTCGACTTGCCGGATGAGGGCACAATTGAAGCCCGCGACGAAGTCACGGGAGAAGATTTCATTTGGGAAGGAAAAATTCAGCACGTCTACCTTACGGCTCATGATCGGCCGTACGCGATTTGGTCTCTCAAAAACCCTTCCGTGATTTGGTCATGAACATAAAAACTGAAGAAACTGTTTCAGCTGCCATCCTGAATCACCATGATAATCAATGGTACAAAGATGCGATTATTTACCAGCTTCATATCAAAGCCTTCCAGGATGCCAATAAAGATGGAGTCGGTGACTTTAAAGGGCTGATCCAGCGGCTGGATTATGTTGCCGATCTTGGTGTGACCGCAATCTGGCTGCTGCCATTCTATCCCTCGCCACTGCGTGACGACGGCTACGACATTGCGGACTATGAGGCCATCAATCCCAGCTATGGGGAGATGGAGGATTTCCGCCATTTCGTCGAAGAAGCACACCGGCGGGGTATCCGTGTCATCACCGAACTGGTTATTAACCACACGTCGGACCAGCATCCTTGGTTCCAACGCGCTCGAAAGGCGCCGGCCGGTTCGCCCGAGCGTGACTTCTATGTCTGGTCGGATACGGACCAGAAATGGCCCGAAACACGGATCATCTTTCTGGACACCGAAAATTCCAACTGGACGTGGGACCCTGAAGCCGGTCAGTTCTACTGGCACCGCTTTTATTCTCACCAGCCGGACCTGAACTTCGACAATCCGGAGGTTTTGAATCAAGTCCTGCGCATCATGCGGTTGTGGCTGGATACGGGTGTGGATGGTCTGCGGCTCGACGCAATTCCCTACCTCGTGGAAAGGGACGGGACCAATAACGAAAATCTGCCGGAAACCCATCAGGTATTAAAGAAAATCCGCGCGGAACTGGATGCCCATTACGACGACAAAATGCTGCTGGCCGAAGCCAATCAATGGCCGGAGGACACGCGGCCTTACTTCGGCGACGGCGACGAATGCCACATGGGCTTTCATTTCCCGCTCATGCCCCGAATGTACATGGCTTTAGCTCAAGAGGATCGGCATCCAGTTACCGACATCCTTCGTCAGACACCGGATATTCCCGACAACTGCCAATGGGCGATTTTCCTGCGGAACCATGACGAGCTGACGCTTGAAATGGTGACGGACCGGGAGCGGGACTACATGTGGCAGTTCTATGCCGCGGAACGGCGGGCGCGCATCAATCTCGGGATCCGCCGGCGTCTGGCGCCGCTTCTGAGCAACGACCGCCGCAAGATCGAACTTCTGAACGGGTTGCTGTTCTCCATGCCCGGAACCCCAGTAATTTATTATGGGGACGAGATCGGAATGGGCGACAACTACTACCTCGGCGACCGCGATGGAGTGCGCACGCCGATGCAATGGACAGCCGACCGCAACGGCGGATTCAGTCGCGCCAATCCGCAGCAACTATATCTCCCGATCATCCAGGACCCGGTGTATGGCTACGAAG
>CAYYSC010000528.1:0-2525 GCA_964474065.1 uncultured Rhodospirillales bacterium
CGGTTCCACCGGTTCCTCCTGCCCCTGCGTATCAACAGCCGCCGGGTTCATGGGTTCCGGCGGAGGTTCTTCGCCCGGGCCCGGCCCACCGGAGGTGCATCCGGCCAAGGCCAGACTAACGACTGCGGCCAGAAGGGCCGAATGGCTGAAACTCCGAATCAAGCGCCTCTCCGCTTTTTACCGGACTGCATTGATCAACTCCGCAATCTTGTCGATGACCGGGGTCACCTCGTCGGCTTTCGCCGACTCTAGCGAGAACACGACCCGCTCCACGCCAGCGTCCCGGTACTGTTTCAAGCGGTTCGCATCCATCTCCGCGCCAAACACGGACACCGGGAGCGAGGCCGCATCCCGGCCTGCTTCTGCCGCCATCTGACGGAAGCGGGGCAACTGCTCGATGACATCCACACCGCGTCCGCCGAGCGGGATCCAGCCGTCGCCGTAGTCCACTGCCCGCTTTGCCCCGTAAGGCATCGCACCGCCGACCAGAATCGGCGGATGCGGCTTTTGCACCGGTTTCGGCCAGGTCATCATCGGTTCGAAGCTGTGAAACTCCCCATGAAACTTGGGCTTGGTTTCTGTCCAGATGGCCTTGAGAAGGGCCACTCGTTCCGCCATGAGCGCAATCCGGGTTTTCGGATCGGTACCATGGTCCGCCATCTCTTCCCGGTTCCAACCTGCGCCAATTCCGAACAAGAAACGCCCGCCGGACAGCAAGTCCAGCGAAGCCACCTCTTTGGCTAGCTGGATAGGGTCGCGCTGAATGATGAGGCAGACGCCCGTTGCTACCTTGAGGCGCTTGGTAGCCGCCGCCGCGGTTGCCAGGCCGACAAACGGATCGATCACGTCGTAATAACGCTTCGGCAACTCCGCGCCGCCGGGCCAAGGCGACTTGCGCGAGAGCGGAATGTGGGAGTGTTCCGGCGCCCACAGTGATTCAAACCCGCGCTGCTCCAGTGCCTGGCCAAGCGCCGCAGGGGTCATCGAATAATCGGTACAAAACATGGAGGCGCCGAAATGCATGGGTCTGTTTCCTTCGTTGTCTATGGTTATGCCTGAAATCGTTATGCCCGAAATCTAGCCCGCGCGCTTTGCCCTTTCCAGGTTGGCCACCTTAATCCTCGAACTCCTCCCCGGGGAGAGCACCCCAGCCGGATGTTTGCGGGACCCAGCCCTCGTAACCTCCGGCGGACAGGGAGCACCAGCCCTTTCGGCATTCTTCCAGATATGCCAGCGCGCCGTGCTCCAGCCGGGCGACCACCGCAGCATCTTCGGATGCCTCTCGTCGCATGGGCATCATCTCCTTCTGCACCAGGAAAGTGCGCCGCCCGGTGATCAACGACTGGTGCAGCCATCCTTGCATGCCATCATAAAGCTCCACCTTGCGCCAGAGCTTGAATTCGTCAATGACCTTCGCCGGCATGCCCTTGCGCAGCAACACCGTCCGGATGGGGAAATACTTGTCCGGGCCGACTCGGAGGTTCGCTTCGTCCACGCGAATGGAAACAAAACGCGGGATCGGAAAGCCTGTAACCGCGCCCTTTTCTGCCGCCGCAGCAGGAGAAGCCGCCGCAGCGGTCATCAGCGCCAGGCCGAAGCATAGACACCTTATCAGGAGCCTGCTATCCGCCTGTTTCCGGCGCCCCTGCATGCCGCCCCGCACGGTGTAACCCGGAAGGCCCGCCACTATGGCATCCAGAAAACCCATCGTTGTCGTTACGCGCAAGCTGCCAACCTCAGTCGAGACACGATTGATGGAACTGTTCGACACGCGTCTGAACACGAGCGACGCGCCCATGTCCAGCGAGGAACTGCTCGCGGCGGTCAAACAAGCCGATGTGCTGGTGCCGACCGTGACCGACCGCATCAGCGCGGAAATCCTCCAAGAGGCCGGCGATCATCTGAAACTCCTGGCGAATTTCGGAGCGGGCGTCGACCATATCGACCTGAATGCGGCCAAAGAAAAAGGCATAATCGTCACCAACACGCCCGGCGTCCTCACCAGCGACACAGCCGACCTGACACTGGCGCTGATTCTGGCCGTGCCGCGGCGGGTAACGGAGGGGGAGCGCCTCCTGCGCTCCGGCGCCTGGAAGGGCTGGTCGCCCACCAGCCTGCTCGGCCACCGGGTGGCGGGCAAGCGGCTTGGGATCATCGGCATGGGGCGCATCGGCAGCGCCGTTGCTCACCGGGCGCGCGCCTTCGGGCTCTCGATCCACTACCACAACCGCCGCCGCGTCGACACGGACCTGGAGGCGGCGCTGGAAGCCACTTATTGGGAAAGCCTCGACCAGATGCTGGCGCGGGTGGATTTCATTTCTGTCAACTGCCCGCGTACCCCGGCAACGTACCACTTGCTGAACGCGCGGCGGCTGGCTCTTGTGCAACCGAATGCCTACATTATCAACACGTCCCGCGGCGACGTCATCGACGAAGCCGCACTGGCAGTGGCCCTTCGGCAAGGCCAAATTGCAGGTGCCGGGCTTGACGTTTACGAAAGAGAACCGGCAGTCGATCCGGCCCTG
>CAYYSC010000529.1:0-2501 GCA_964474065.1 uncultured Rhodospirillales bacterium
CCTTCAGCACGAATTCCAGTTTGGGCCCATAGAAGGCGCCCTCGCCCGGGTTCATGGTGTAGGGCAGGCCAACGGCCTCGATCGCTTCGCGCAGCGCGCCCTCCGCCTTGTCCCAGATTTCGTCGGAGCCCGCCCGGATTTCAGGCCGGTCTGAGAACTTCACCACAACGTCCTCGAACCCGAAATCCTTGTAGACCGACAGCAGCAGTTCGCAGAAAATCCGCGTCTCCTCGGTAATCTGGTCCTCCGTCGAAAAGATGTGGGCGTCGTCCTGGGTAAAGGCCCGCACCCGCATGATCCCGTGCATGGAACCCGACGACTCGTTGCGGTGGCACGAGCCGAATTCCGCCATGCGGAGCGGCAGATCGCGGTAGCTTTTCAGCCCCTGGCGGAAAATCTGGACATGACCGGGGCAGTTCATCGGCTTGACGGCAAGGGTCCGGCCTTCGTCGGTCGGGATGACAAACATATGGTCGTGGAACTTCTCCCAATGGCCCGACTGTTCCCACAGGACCCGGTCGATCAACTGCGGAGTCTTCACCTCCTGGTAGCCGCCCGCTTCCAGCCGCTTCCGCATGTATTCTTCGCAGAGACGGTAGATCGTCCAGCCCTTCGCATGCCAGAAGACGCTGCCGACAGCCTCCTCCTGCACGTGGAATAGATCCATCTCCCGGCCGAGGCGGCGATGGTCCCGCTTCTCCGCCTCCTCCAGCATGGTGAGGTAGGCCTTCAGCTCCTTTTCGTTCCGCCAGGCCGTGCCGTAAATGCGCTGCAACTGTTCGCGCTCGGAGTCGCCCCGCCAATAGGCGCCGGCCAGCCGCGTCAGCTTGAACGCCGTTCCGACATGCCCGGTTGAGGGCAGGTGCGGGCCACGGCAAAGGTCTTCCCAGTCGCCCTGGCGATAGAGCGTGATTTCCTCCGATTCCGGCAGATCGCGGATCAACTCAGCCTTAAAGGTCTCGCCTATTTTCTCGAAATGCTTGATCGCTTCATCCCGCTCCCAGACTTCGCGCAGGAATGGCTCGTCGCGGGCCACGATCTCGCGCATCCGAGCCTCGATCAGGTCCAGGTCTTCCGGCGTGAAATGCTTTTCCCGCGCGAAATCATAATAGAACCCGTTTTCGATGGCCGGACCGATGGTCACCTGCGTATCGGGGAAGAGCTCCTGGACCGCTTCCGCCATGACATGCGCGGCATCGTGACGAATGAGTTCCAGCGCTTCCTCATTCTCGCGCGTCAGGATCTCGATCTCGGAGTCATGGAGCAACGGCGTAGACAGGTCGCGAATCCGGCCGCCGATCTTGGCGGCGATCGCTTTCTTCGCCAGGCTCTTGCTGACGGAAGCGGCCACCTCGGCCACGGTAGTCCCCGCCGGGTAGGCGCGCGTCGCGCCATCGGGCAGCGTGACCGTAACCTGGGCAGGGACAGAATCCGGCATCAGTATTGCTCCTCCATCAGCCGACAAGGCGGCGCACTTTGCGGAAGCCGCGTCAACGGGGCAAGGGGTTCGGCTCGCGCAGGATGTCGCTTGCCGCTTTCCATACCGTATCGACGGGCAGGTCAGCCAGATCGGCGGCGCGCAGAACGATCGGCGCTGGGTTTCCGGAATGCGCGCGGGGGCGGGACAATTCCGGGTCCGAGTCTGCGCCGAACAGCACTACGCACGGCCGGCCCACCAGGGCCGCAACGTGCATCGGGCCGGTATCATTGCCGACAACCACCCGCGCGCCGCGCATGACCGGCGCCAAATCCATCAGCGCCGTCTGGCCCGTCAAATCTTGGGTATCAGGACACGCCGATACAATAGTTGCCGCCTCCTCAGCCTCCGGCGGCCCGCCGATCGTGACCGGCGTGATGCCAAACTCTGCGAGCCGGCGGGCAACCGCCGCGAACCGCTTCCCCGGCCAGCGTTTCCCCGGTCGGTGTGGCGCGCCGCCCGGCAGCAGAACCGCGTACTCCTCGGGCAGGCCCAGGCGGCGGATATCCGCCTGCCACCAGGACAGATCCGAAAGCGGCGTCTCAGGAACTCCCGCGTCCGCCAACTGCCCCGCCTGCGCTTCCACCAAGTGCATGTGGCCGCGCCGAGGCTCACGGTGAGGATGGGAGCAACCCGGCGCGGTCCCAGACCATTCCGGCCGTGGACCGGGACCGAGGAGCCGAAAATACCAAGCCGTGCGGTTCGACGTCTGCAGGTCATAGACCCGCTCATACCCCGCTTGCCGGAGACGCCGGCGCAGCTTCAGTGCGGTCCGAAGGCGCCAAAGCTTGGGCCTGGTGTCTGTCCAGACCTCATCCACCAGGCCGCAGCGTTCGCCCAAGATCCGCAAACCTGGTGTCGTCAGCAACGTGATGTGCGCGTCCGGATGGTGGCGCCGAATGGCCTTCATCGGCCCGAAGGCCAGTGCCATGTCGCCCAAAGCCGAATGCTTGATGACCAGAATACGGGTCAAGAGTGGACCGGCCCCACCAGCAGTTCGCGATACAGGGCGAGCGTGCTGGTG
>CAYYSC010000530.1:0-2500 GCA_964474065.1 uncultured Rhodospirillales bacterium
GGCTTTTTCATCCACCAGATGATGGTGGGAAAGATCGATGCTGCCAGTCGAATTTCCCAGGAATTGCGCAGCATTGCCGCCAGCGTCAATGACCCAGACCTGAAGCTGGTGGCTGAGGTGACGGTGGGCGGCGCCTGCTTCTACAGTGGCGACTTCCGCGGGATGGTCGCTCAGAATGCCTATGTCCGCGCTCATTATGAGCGGGAGCGGCACCGGCCGTTCGCCGCTGCCTATGGCATGGACCTGCTCAACCAGGGCCTTCTGTTCGAAGCCCACGCCCGCTGGTTTATGGGCGAAGCCGACCGGGTCGCGCCATTGATCGCCGAGGCCGATGAAAACGGCGAACGCCTTCAACTGCCGCTGATGGAACCTTATACGGAGATTTGGGGAGCAGCCGCCCTGATCTACGCAGGACATCTGGAGCAAGCCATCGACCGCTTGGAACGCGGCATCGCCCTGGCGGACCGTCAGGGATTTACGTTCTGGTCCGTCACCGGCCGGGTTTGGCGGGCCATCGCCGCGATGGAAAGCGGCGATGTTGAGGCGGGCTTGCCCGTGCTATCCGAGAACCTCGCGATCCTGGAGATGATCGGAAACGGCATCGGGATGCCTTTCTTCAAAGCCGTACGGGCCCATGCTCTTGCGCAAACCGGCAATCTTGAAGAAGCCCTCCCCCTTGCCTCTGCGGCCGTCCAACAATCGCAGGAGTCGGGCGATGGGTGCTGGCGTGCCGAAGTGCTGCGCTTGTTCGGTGAGGTGCAAGCGCAGGCAGGAAACCGCGACCAAGCTTTCGAAGCGTTCGATCACAGTATGGCGTTTGCCGGCGGGCAAGGCGCACATGCTTGGCAACTTCGCACCGCCATCAGCCGTACCCGGCATGCCTGGCCGGAAGACAGCGCCAGGGCGAAACAAGCTCTGCTAACTCTGGTGCACAGCGCCGGGCCGCATCGGGAAACCCGCGATCTGGCCGAAGCCCGCGGCCTAGCGGCAGACTGCGCCTAGCGGTCAGTGAACGAAAAGTCGGCGTTGGCCTCTTCGATCAAACCGTCGGCATCCAGAATGGTGATCGACTGCCGGCTGGCCTTGATCAGGCCACGCTTGGCCAGGGTGCTGAGTTCGCGCGTCACAGCTTCCCGGTTGGCGCCAACGCGGGCGGCGATCTGGGCGTGCGTTGGCGCCTCGGTCAAAATGCCGCCGTCGTGAAGCACGCCACGCTTGTTGGCTAAGCGCAGCAATTCCAACTGAACCCGATGTTTGATGCGCAGAGCGATGTTCTCGTAGTTGCGCTCGGTCAGGCGGCGAACGCGCCCCACAAGGTCGCGGACGAGAGCAGAGGCGATCTTGGGATGCCCATCCACCAGGGAGCGGAACTTGGCCCCGGAGATGACTCCGACCGCCGTAGGCGTCAGCGCCGCGACACTGGCCGACCGGCCCTGGCCGTCGATTGCCGCGATTTCCCCGAAATAGTCGCCGTCCGTCATCAGATCGAAGGCGACCTCCCGGCCATCAGGGGAGATAATCGTGGCAATCAGCCGGCCTTCCAGCACTACATAGACGTCGTCGTCTTCCTCCAGATGCTGGACCACTATCTCGCCGGAGCCATAGCGGCCACGGCGGACGTTCCGCGCGATATCGGCCAGTTCCCGTTCATCCAGATCCTTGAAAAGCGAAACCTTGAGCAACCGCTCGGCAATTCCGATATCCAGTGCCTGCACGTTCATTCTGGTTGTTCCTTCGCTTGTCTTTGCCGCAACCGGCAAATCCGCAGAAGTGTTTTCGTCCCCAAGCTAGTCTGCCGCAAATTCTAAAGCGTATCGGAGGTTGGCAGAAGCGAATTGGAAACGGATCGCTCGGACATTTTCATGCCCAGCCAAAAGAGGTTGAAATGCAGTCGCTTGGCAATGGCTACAACGCCGTCATCATCGGCTCCACCGGCGGAATTGGCAACGCAATTGCCGCGGCTGTGGAAAGTGACCCCCGCTGCGGCCGTATCTGGCGCTTGGCCCGCTCGGGCGGCGATGACCACCTGGATCTTCTTGATGAAGCTTCGGTCGAACAAGCCGCCTCGCAAACGGCGGAGCAATTGGGCGAGATCGACCTGCTGATCGATGCGACCGGCACCTTGCATATCGACGGTCAAGGTCCGGAGAAGGCGCTCAGCCAGATCGAACCGGCAGCGATGGCCCAGGCTTTTGCGGTCAATGCCATTGGCCCCGCCCTTCTGTTCAAGCATTTTGCGCCGCTGCTGCCACGGGACCGGCGCGCGATTTTCGCGACACTGGCGGCGCGCATCGGCTCCATCGGCGACAACCGGATCGGCGGATGGATCTCCTACCGCGCGTCGAAAGCGGCCCTGAACCAGATCGTGCGCACGGCATCGATCGAGATCGGACGGCGTTCGCCGGAGGCGGTCTGTGTCAGCCTGCATCCGGGAACTGTCGAGACTCCGCTGAGCCGTCCATTTGTCGGCTCCCGCGATGTTTTCTCTCCCGACGAGTCT
>CAYYSC010000531.1:0-2490 GCA_964474065.1 uncultured Rhodospirillales bacterium
CGGCGCGCACCTCTTCACGGCCTTTGCTTTCCTCAATGCCATTATTCAAGAGACCAACCACCGGGTGTGGCAGGCCCAACACCGCCCGGGCAAAAAGGGCGCCCATGACCGAGAACTGCACCAGTTGTTCGGCCGTGCAGTCGACATTCGCCCCAAGGTCCAGCATCGCCGTTTCCCCCCGCGCGGTCGGGAAGAAGCTGATGATCGCAGGCCGCAAGATTCCCGCCGGTGAGCCAAGCACGAATCGCGATATCGCCATTAAGGCTCCGGTGTTGCCGCCAGAAACGACCGCATCGGACTCGCCATCTGCAATCGACTGAATGGCCTTCCACATGGACGACTCACGGCCGGTCCGCAACGCGGCCGAGGGCCGTTCTGCATCCCCAATGCGTGTCGCCGTGTGAACAAGCTCCACCCGATCCTTCAGCGCCGATCGCTCCGCCAGCAGCGGCCCGATAACTTCTTCATCGCCAAACAGACGCCACTCCATTGCCGGAAACCGTTGCGCGGCAATGGCGACGCCGCGCACCACGCTGTGAGGCGCATGATCGCCTCCCATGGCGTCAAGTGCGATCGTGGCGTTTCTTGGCATACGTGCTCAATCGGTTCGGAGAAAAGTAAAGTTTGCTGTAGATAGCGGTCAGGGGCGCAGACAGCAATGATTAGCGCACCGACCGCAACTTCTGCAGCGCCGCAAACGGGCTGTCGGCTGCTTGGCCTTCGGCTGGGTCAGGGTCATAGTCCAGATCGTCTACTTCCACGCCTTCGGCCCGAGGATGCGGATCAAGATCTAGGGAGACATGCTGGACGACGATTTCACCCACGTCGAGCACATCTTCCGTCAAAGGCTCCAACGTCGTTTCATCAACGATAACTTCGAGATTTTCCGGGTCGTCCGTCCGCAAGAATTCCTCATCGATCTCGCCTTGTTGAACGGCGACGAAGGGTTCGAGTGTGATCACGCAGATCCGCTCGATCTCCGCGTCGTAGCGCCCCGTTACGGTTAGCCGGGCACCGTGCTTCCGAACCGTAATCGCTGCCTTCATCCGGACCACGCTTTGCACACCGAGACGCTCTGCCATGGCATGGCGTTCTGGTTCTCCTGCCTCGATCGTCAAGTCGAAGGGTCCATGCTCCAGCCGCGCGACCGCGACAGGGCGAGATAGTTCGCTCATTTCATTTCCTCCCTATCGGGAACGGCCACCGACGGAAATAGATTCTTACCCGACTGGATTTCGGCCACCGTCATTTGATTGAGGTGCGTGGCTGCGGCCTGCTGATACTCGATAATCGAGCCGATCCAGCGCCGTTCCGCCTCGTCCACCGTCCCATATAGGTTTCGCCGGAGCGCGTCCGCCATGACCTCCCCGTCTTCCGCCTGGAAGCCAGCGTCATACGCAGCGAGCCTGCCATAAAGACCGCTAGCCATCGCCTTCATGCGTTTCCCGACAGACATGTCGCCGACCCCGATTTCGCGTAATGCCTCGTCGAAATGGCCGGTGAGATAGTCGAAAATTCCCTGGGCCAGCACTTGCCCCAGTTCCGGATCCGGCTCATTCTTTAACCGGCGCAGCACGAGCTGCGTGTGCAGCGCGACAACCTCGAAGCGCCCGTCAAATGTGTCGGGCACCCCTAACCGCAAATAAAAGGCCGGCTCTCTTGCAGCCAGCAGTACCGCTTCAGCCGCCGCATCGGCAGAGGGGGCCGCTTCGATCCCGAAGGAACGCTTGATCCAGGAGAAAATCACGCTAACAGTCTCACTCTCTTTTGGTCCGTACATAGGGTGAGGATCGTGCGAAAATGGCGTGACACGTTTTCACGACCGGCTTGGGGCCGCTGGGCCATCATCGGAGGCCTGACGGTGCTCCTCGGCTCTTGTGCCGTGACTGAAACGCAGCATGGGCATCTCCTGCCCCCCAACGCCGCTGAGGAGCTTGCGCAGGCCAACATCAGCCAAACGCGCGTTGTCGACCTTCTCGGAACGCCGAGCGCAGTATCCGCCTTCGACCGGAACCGCTGGTACTACGTCTCTGAAATTCAGCAGCATACGGCATTTTTCAAGCCGGATGTGGTCGACCGCGAAGTGCTGATCCTGGAATTTGACCGGTCGCAGCGGCTGCAGCGCGTGGCAACGCTGACCGAGGAAGACGGGCGTGAAGTCACTTTGGTTTCAAGAGAAACCCCGACCGAGGGCAACAGGATCACGATTATCGAGCAGTTGCTCGGCAATCTGGGCCGGTTTAACCAACCTGCCCAATAATCCGAATTCCCAGGCCGCTCAGCCTTCAAATTGAACCACGGTGTGTTCTTGTTCGCCCAAGTTCTCGATCCCGCAACGGACGACATCGCCCGGCTGCAGGTAGCGAGGCGGCGTGGCGCCATGCCCAACGCCTGCGGGCGTTCCGGTGGCGAGGACGTCCCCCGGCAGGAATGTCATGAACTGGGATAAATAGGCGATGGCGTCCGCCACACCAAAAATCAAATCGGCCG
>CAYYSC010000532.1:0-2488 GCA_964474065.1 uncultured Rhodospirillales bacterium
CTTGTCCCGTTACCCCTGAGTCGGCTGGCACTGTCAGGCGACCAACCGGCGTAGTTGCTGGGGCCAACTGAGCTGCTTGATGACCACCAGAAAAATCTTGCGCAGGGCACCTTCCGGACAGTTGATCTCGCGCACGCCGTGCCACGAATGGCCGTTGCGGATGAAAAGGAGGCTGCGATTGCCAAGCGACTCCGAGCCCTGCGCCTCGTCAAAATCGTCGAACGACGGCGCCGAGCGGAACCCGAAGCGTCCGTGGTCGTCGAGGATTACAGTCTCGCCGCCCCAACTCGGATCCCAGTCATCCTCGGTGTTGAAGTAGAAGATATGGGAGCCAAGCTTCCAGTAAGCGTCGCAATGCGGCGAGACGGAGCAACCGTTAGGCGTATAATGCCAGTGGAATTCAAGGTCGAATCGGCTGTTGCCGATCATCCGGGCCAGGAAGTCGCGATATGCCGGGCTTCCCAGCTCGGCGAGGAATTCATGCCAAGCAGGGTCAATGGGGAGGTCGGGGTGGTAGGTCAGGGCGTAACGGTCGTGACTCTGCTGGCCGTGCTTGCGCCTCTTGCCAAACGACGAGTTGAACAACTCGACCGGAGGCATCTTGGCCCGCAGTTCCTCGAAGGCTTGACCGTGCAAGAGACCGCTGGGGTTAACCCATGGGTATGGCCGAGCAGCCCTGAATGCCGCGTCGTCCATGGCTCCCATGGCGGTTTGATCGAAGTATTTCACGAGCATACCCGGTTTCGTGGATTTGCTATCTAACAACGCGTGCCCGCGGGGGCTCCTCTCGGACCGGGATCAGAGCGCTACCGTGTCGTGCCGCGACCGCTAAGCAACGTAATAGTGTTGATGGCGAGCCGAAACAACCCCTCACAGCGCCGGAGCGGCGTTCACGAGGCGGACCCAGCGCCGCCGGCGGCGCTGGATTCTCGGGCAGCCGGTTGGGGCGCCAAGGCACGGACGGCGGCCGCCGCTTGATGGATGGCGGTCTCCTGTTGTTCGCCGGGCTGCACCTCGAATCCGCCACGCGCGGGATGCGCCATGCCACGCCGAAAAAGGTCGTCACGCAGGGCGCGGAGATCCGGTGCCACGGGAATAATGCCGACACCGTCGATGCTGGCGGTCATGCGGCGAACAAGAGGAAGTTTCCAGAATGCCGTCCAGCGTTCTGTCCAGCGCTCTGGAAGCTCGATGACCCGCGTGGCAAGGCCGGCGTTCAAGGTATCGGCGAGCGTCGAGACGCTATCCTGCGTGATCATCGCCGCACAGGAATGAGCCAGAAGGCCCAGATAAGGGTTGCCGCCGATTCCCGGTCGATCGTAGCGATAGATGAACGAGGCGGCGGGCAAGCCGCGCTCCAGTATCTCGGCCACCTCTCGAGGCGTGCGAGGAGAGGTGGCAACCATCAGGGAGCCACCCTGTGCACGCTGATATTCCTGAGCTGTCCGCAGGACTCGCTCAGCTTCTTTGATGCCCAGTTTCACGGTGCGCGAGGGCCCGCCCACGATGACGGCCAGACGAGGGCGCGGCAGTGCTTCGAGCCAAGAACCCCATACCTTGCCGGCCTCTGCAAGCCTGGGGCGCGTGACGGGGCTGAGCGGCAATGGCAGCTCGGTAACGTTGCCGCGTTTCGGCAAGCGGTATTGCGGTGTTGTGATGACATGGTCGAACCAACTTAGCGGTGCCTGGGGGCGGCCCATGTGCACCAATCGCGAGCGGCCACCGCTTTGCTGCTGAATCCAGCGTGCCACGGGCACGCTTCGCTGTCCGATCCCAACAACTATGTCGGGCCACGGCGGGCCCAGTTCAGGTTTCGCCCTCCTGAGGCTTGCCAGACTGGCGCCAAGAAACACATTCCGACTGTATGCGAAAGCATTGTACCTCAATTGAAAATACTTGGTCGGCCATCCTAAAAGCTCTGTCAGACGCTCTATTTGAGCGTTGTCACCGCGCTTGCCACCAAGCAGTGCCCATACCTTCGGAGGGGACGGCTCTTCTTTCATCGCTACACTTCCCCCGCGCGAGAATTGATTGCGACTTTCCGGTAAACCCGCATTGCGCTTGGGTGTTCTTGATTTTATAAATTAACCTTCATCAAACCGTTTTCTTCTAAATCTTTTACATCTGTGAACCTTATCGAACATTCATCAATAAAATTGCCGCCTGTCATCTTCATAACTTCGAGCAAGTCCGCCAGCTCAAAGTATTCTTGAGAGCCTTTCACATGCGAACGCGACTCGATTGCCGCAAAAACTCTCTTGTGTAAATCGCTCGTCATTTTGAAGTGAACGATCGGGAGCATGATCGTAACATCGGGGGCGATATTGAGGGAGTGGGAATTGCGGTAGATACGGTTGGGCAGCCATTTCACCAGCGGCACCTTGGCAATCCAAGGACCGTTGGGGACGCCGCCACGGATCGCGATCCGCAGGCGCTTTATCCAGGATTTTGGCTTCTTGCGCCTGGAAATTCCATACTTCCTCAGCAG
>CAYYSC010000533.1:0-2486 GCA_964474065.1 uncultured Rhodospirillales bacterium
GAGCCTGGCGCCCGGCAGCCGGCTGCCCCGCAACACGTTCTTCGTGAACGGCGACGATATGTATTTCGGCAACGACCAAATCCCGCTGGTTGAGTGGGCGCTGAACGGAAAGAAAGCTGGCGCAGGAGCGTAGTTACTCGGGCTTTGTGACGGCGACAGCCCCGGAGCGGGTGTTCAACCTGTTCCGGGTAAGCCTGTCAGACTAGGAAAACTGTATAGAGCCAATTCACAATCAATGTGTTACCGGTATCAACAGCATATCAATTGCATTTCTTAACAAAATAGTCTTAGTGGAAATGGGGTGAAGCATTCTTTTGGGAGAATATTTTCAATGACCATCAACCGAAATGCGATCTCCGCAATCGCGGAAAAGTATACTGAGGCCTGGAATTCCAAGTCGCCGGACGCGGTTGCTTCGTTTTATGCCGAGGACGGCCAGATTACCATCAACCGCGGCGATCGATGGAAGGGACGCGCCGGCATTGCCGAAATGGCGGCCGGATTCTACGCCGATGTCCCCGATCTCTCGCTGACCTGCGACTCCATCCGGTGTGCTGGGGACCACGCAGTCTATGTTTGGACATTTACGGGCCACGATGCCAAGACCGGCAATCCCTTGAAGATTCAAGGCTGGGAAGAATGGGAACTGGCAGACGATTTCAAGGTAAAGGTGTCACTCGGGTGGTTCGACGCTGAGGAATACGCCCGTCAGGTCGAAGGCGGCTGAAGGATAACCGGCGCGCCAATGATTGATGAAGGTTAGCTACGGGCGAGTACTCCGTTCAATTTGCCTCGCCCTCGGCGGTTGCAGGAGTTTTTTAGCCGGACGGCATGTCCTCCGGCGGCTTCCGCTCCGACATTCGAACGGTATCAATGACATAGCTGTCCGAAGCACCGCCTCCAATCAACTGGAACGTCATCCCGATATTGCTCTGGGGGAAAACAGAGGGGTTGAGGACCGTGCCGGTTGTCGAACCCGATACGCCGGCACCCAGAACCGATACGCCATAGCTATCGTTGGAGGGCGTTGCCCGAATAAGGACGGTGTACTCCGCGCCTGGCTCGAACGTCCCAATTTCCTCCCCGTTCACCGCTACTTGGCCATCCGAAAACACCAATTCGACCATTGTCGAGTAATGACCGGTCCATAAAAAGACCCGTGCCGCTGCATCGCCGCTGAACCGCCCGGTCCACGCGGCATAGACAGGCTGGTTTGAATCGGAGAGGGTTTCAGCGTACATGAATGTGTTGGGTGCCGACGCTCCGCCATCACTCGGCCCAGCGATGCGAAGCGACTGTGCGCCGTTAATCGGGCCGCTGCCGGTTATCCGGATCTCGCCCGTGCCGTCGAGGATGTAGACCCGATCGTCTGGTAGCCCCGCGGGCTCCACCAAAGGCGGAGACCCAAGCGGATCTGCTTCGAAATCGTCGCTAAAACGCGTGGTGCACGCGCTCAATGCCGTTGCCAGTATGGCGCCGCCAAGGACTATCCGGCCAATAAACATTTTTGCCGATCCTTTCTGCTGGCTTCAAGATCAGGCATTATTACAGCCTGACAACTATTTTCGAAATACCGTCCGTTTGCGCCTGCGTTACGCTCAGCATGCCAAATTCAATTCGGCGTTTAAGTTCCCACTAAACTCTTACTGCCATCCCTAGACTCCCGGCCTGCCGCTTCTCCCACGCCCGGCAGGTTTCGTCATGATGATGGCCGCGAATGCCGCCCCGGACGGTGCCAGGTTCGCAGGAACGGTAGAAGTCCCACCAAGTCTCTGGCAGACGTGCGCTGTCCGGCGGCGCGAGCCATAGCCGGAAGAGCAGGCGCTTTTCCGCCGGCTTCTCGAAGTCCTCATAGTGCGTGCGGGAATGCAGCATCGTGTGGTTGTTGAAGATCTGTAGGTCGCCCGGCTCCAGATACATAGTGTACATCAGGTCCGGCCGTTGCAGGATTTTGTCCATCACGTCCATGCATTCCTGCTGCGCATCGGTCAGGCGTGGCACCGCGTCGATGCGCTGGGCGCTGATGACACGGTTCCGGTTCCACTTGCCGAAGGTCAGCCCGTCACAATAGTCGATCAAAGGCTGGCCGTAATAAGGGCCTTCGTCCTCTGCCTCCTCGTTCTGACGCGAGAAATAGAAGGTTTCGTGCGCCACCTCCGCGAGGTCGGGCCGTTCGGCCTGCAGCGCCGCCAGGGCGGCGAGCGTGCTGGTGATCATGCTCTGTCCGCCGGCCTTCGCCTTGTTGTAGCAGCCGAGCGTCGCGATATCCGCGCCATCCACGTGGAAGTCCAGCTTCGCGTTGGAGGAATAGCCGCGTCCACCCGCGCCGCGGTAGTCGGTGCCGGCGTCGCGCACCTCCGAGATGTATTGCGTTGCCTTGCCTTGCGGCCGCGCCACGCCCGCGTGCAGGCCGACGGCCCAGTTGACCAGCCGGAACTCCTGCTCGCTCAGCCCCTCGCGCGGCAGCCCATGCACCAGCGCGATAC
>CAYYSC010000534.1:0-2479 GCA_964474065.1 uncultured Rhodospirillales bacterium
ACCTGCGGACCCGGCGACAAGGTGCTGGTCGTGGGCGGGGGCGTATTGGGCCTGTTGATCGCCGCGCTGCTCGATCGCATCCCAGGCACCGAAGTGACCCTGACCGATGTCAATCCGAACCGCCGTGACGCTGCGTCTGCGCTCGGCCTCCGCTTCGCGGCGCCAGAGGATGCGCCAGGCGGGATGGACATTGCCGTCAACGCCAGCGCTTCGGGCGAGGGATTGCGCCTTGCTCTGGCCCGTGCCGGCCTGGAGAGCCGGGTGGTGGAAGCGAGTTGGCATGGCCGCGTGAGTGTGGATTTACCGCTCGGCGGCGCCTTCCATTCTCAGCGGCTGACCTTGGTTTCATCCCAGGTTGGCCGCATCCCGTCCGCACGCGCTGCCCGCTGGACGCACCGCCGCCGGATGGAAACTGCCCTGCGACTGCTCGCGCAGATGCCCGCGCTCGATGCGCTGATTACTCATGAACTGGCGTTTGAGCAGGCACCGGCAAAGCTGCCTGCACTGATCGAAACCGCCGATGATGCACTCTGCATCGTGCTGCACTATGGCGAGGAAAGGAACTGAACCCATGTTTGCCGTCGAAGTCCGCGATCACGTCATGATCGCCCACTCCCTGCCGGGGGAGGCATTCGGCCCTGCCCAGAAGATGCACGGCGCGACCTTCGTCATCGACGTGGCCTTTTTCCGTGAGCAACTGACAGGCAACGATATCGTCGTGGATATCGGCCTGGCGCACGACGCCCTCAAACGGGTGCTGGCGCCGATCAGCTATGCCAACCTGGACGAGCTTGACCTGTTCGGCGGCAAGCGCTCGACCACGGAAGTCCTGGCGAAGTACGTGTTCGACGCCATGGCCGCGGAGGTCCTCGAAGGACGCCTCGGCGAGGACGCCGCCGGCATCGAGCGGCTGAAGGTGACGCTCAACGAAAGCCACGTCGCACGCGGCTGGTACGAAGCCAGGCTGCCAGCGCGGTAGCGGAACCTGGTCGCCGCCAAGATTGAAGGCGCCCCTCGAGCGACGGGCGCCGCGCCGATTTACTCGAACTCCACGATCACTTGGTCGGCTGCGAGGCTCGCGCCAGGCTCCGCGTTGATCGATTTCACGATACCGGCGCGCTCGGCGCGGAGGATATTCTCCATCTTCATGGCTTCCACCACCGCGATCTCTTCGCCCTGCTGAACCTGATCCCCGACCGCTACGGACACACGCATCAACAGGCCCGGCATCGGCGACATGATCAACTTGTCCGTGTCCGGCGGCTGCTTGATCGGCATCAAGGCGGCGAGTTCTGCCGCACGCCGGGTGAGCGCCTGGGCATCCACATAGGCGCCAGCATGGCTCAGGCGATACCCGGCGGACGTCGGCGTGACTTGCACCGTGACCGCATGGCCATCAATGTGGCCATAGAACACCCCGTCGCCCGGTTCCCAGTCACTCTGGACCCGAATGCTGCGGTTTTTCCAGAGCACGATATAGCCGTCAGTGCCCGGCCGCACCTCCACGCCATGCTCCGTCCGATCGATCCAAATGACCCACTGCGTCGGCGGCCGCCAGATTTGAGCCGGCATCTGACCGCTGATGCGTGCTTCCCGCTCCGCATTGCAGGCCCTCAACGCCGCGGCCACCGGCACCAACACCTCCAGCACCTCCGCGGTGCGTTCCTTGCCGGTGTGTCCTTCGGGAAATTCCTCCTCGATGAACGCGGTCGAAAAGATGCCGGACCGGAACTTTTCGTTGGCGAGGGCCGCATTCAGGAACACGAGATTGTTGCCGATCCCCTGCACGACAAAGCCATCCAGCGCCCGCTGCAGGCGGGTGGTGGCTTCCTCCCGGTTGCGGCCGTGCGCGATCAGCTTGGCGATCATCGGGTCGTAGAACATGGAGATCTCGTCGCCCTCCCGAACACCGGAATCGACCCGGACACCCTCCGATGGCGGCGGTTCGGCGTAGCGCTTCAGCCGCCCGATCGAAGGCAGAAAGTTGCGGGACGGGTCCTCGGCATACAGCCGCGCCTCGATCGCCCAGCCGTCGATGTGCACATCGTCCTGCGTCCACCGCAGTTTTTCTCCAGCGGCAACGCGGAGCATTTCCTCCACCAGGTCGAAGCCGGTGATCATCTCCGTCACCGGATGCTCCACCTGCAGGCGCGTATTCATCTCGAGGAAATAGAATTGTTTGTCCTGGCTGACGATGAACTCCACCGTACCGGCGCTGCGATAGCCAACGGCCTGGGCGAGCGAAACGGCCTGCGCACCCATGCGCGCCCGCATTTCCGGATCGACCAAAGGGCTCGGCGCCTCTTCCAGGACCTTCTGGTGGCGGCGCTGGACGGAGCATTCCCGTTCGCCAAGGTGAATGACATTGCCGTGCGAATCGCCCAGCACCTGGATCTCGATGTGGCGACCTTGGTGGATGTATTTTTCGATGAAGACGCGATCATCGCCGAAACTGGACCGCGCCTCGCTCGCGGCGCTG
>CAYYSC010000535.1:0-2469 GCA_964474065.1 uncultured Rhodospirillales bacterium
CCGGCTGGGCTTGATTGCCCAGTTGTGCGGGTAGGCATTGGTGACGATCTGCATGCCGGATGACTCCAGCCGCGGAACTGCATCCGGCGGCGGCGCCTCGACGAAATCGACCTGGCCGGAAAGCAGCGCGGCTACGCGGGCCGAAGCCTCCGGAATCGGCCGCAGGATCACCCGGTCCACCTTCGGCACCCGCTCCGGGTTCCAGTATTCTTTGTTCGCCACCATTTCAACCTTGGCGCGCGGCGTCTGGCTTACGAACTTCCATGGGCCGGTGCCGGACGGCGACTTGGCGAACTCCGCCCAGCTACCGACCTCCTCGTAGTGCTCTTGGCTCGACATGAACCAGAAGCTCACCTGGTAGGGCACGTAGGCGCTAACACCGTCGGTGATAATTTCGACGGTGTAGTCATCGATCTTGTTCACCTCTTTCAACGCGGGGATACGCACCGCGACGAGCGCCGCCTGTTTCGGCTCGTACTGTGGCGCGTCGGTATTCTTGACCTTCTCGAAATTCCAGACGACGTCATCGGCAGTGAAGTCGCTGCCGTCGTGGAACTTCACGCCTTGGCGCAGGTTGAAAATCCAGCGCTCCGGGTTGTCCGGATCAACGGACCAGCTTTCCGCCAAGCCTGGGGTCAGACCAGCAGGTTCATCGGCTTTCGACAGGTCCCACAACACCAGCGTGTCGTAGAGCATGTAGCCCATGAAGCGGAAACCTTCGAAGCCCTGGTCCGGCTGGCCGATGTTTATCGGGATATCGGCAGCGGTCATCGCGACGCGCAGCACGTCTTCTGCCTGCGCACTTGCAGTGGGCACCGCGAGCGCGCCTGCCATCGCGAGCGCTGCCGCCGGCCGACGGAAACGCCGTGCCAACCGACCGGCCGGCGTTGGGGTTAAAGAGAAATTCATCGGTAAACCTCCACGAATTCGGATCTGCGGCGGCCATGCGAACGGAGATTCGGCCATTTCGCTGCCGCCGGCCCCTGCGCCGCATGGCACACGCCATACCCCAGCAAACGCCATGCCAAATCGTGGAAGAATCAGACTCTACCGAAACCCTTTGCCGATGCGGTGACGAATAAGGAGGTTCTGGGGTCGAAGACTAAGCGACCAACCAATACGAGGAAGGACAGCCGCTTAAGGCATGGGGGAAGGCATGGAAAACGCACGGCCCGACAGCAGGCCCGCCGGCCAGATTTGTTCAATGCTGCAACGCAGCACTGAATGCGCCAGAAAAATTCGCAACTGCACAAACGCCGACCACCTCGGACGGCCAGGCAGCCGCAGGACCGATCAGGCTCAGGCGGCCAGCGAAGAAATGAGGTCTGTCCTCTCGAACAGCACCAGGACTCCGGAAAGCCCGACAATTCGTGCTTTGGCTGCCTCGGTTTCCGCCGGCGGAATAATATCCACCGCGCCCGCAACCCGATGCTCTTTCATCCAGGAAGTAACACGATCGGCCAACAAAGAACCGTCGCCCTCCTCATCGTCCGCACAAACCAGCACTTCCAATCGGACGCCGAGCGCGTGTGCCAGTTGCGCCGCCAGAATCAGCCTGTCTTCCGCACCATGGTAGATGAGCACGACTTGCTGCGGTGGCGGCCCTGTCAGGTCCGCAACAGCCACCGTCCCGTGTCGGGTGGCAAGGCGCAGCAGCGCTGCCGACTGCTGCCTGAAACGCAGCGCCCGTCGATCCAATAACAACAGGTCCCTGATGCGGGAGCGTTCCCGCGCCTCTTCCAGGGCGGTGGCAGCACCCGACCCTGCCACAGCCGGTTCCTCGGGCGCTTCGCCACCGCGAGCCTCAACTTCGAACGACCATTGAAGAGCTTGCGCGCGACAATACTCGGCCAACCGCTGCCGGGCGCGCTCGGCGAGGGCACGGTAGGCCGCTTGCAGATCCGCCGCCTCAAACGCGCCAATCCTGCCGGATTGAAACGCGACGGTGCGGGTGAACGGAAGCGTCGCGGCGGCCAGCGCCTCCGTGTCCTCCAGAAACAGGCCTTTTAGTTCGGCTTCCATTGCTTTGGCCATGGCGACCGCCCGTTCCATCGCGGCCCAACTGCTTTCGTCCGGCTGGATGGGTGTAACGATACGAACGACCCTGCTCGTATAAGGCGAGCGCATCTATTGATCCTCCCGCGGCTTGCCAGCGCCTTGAGCAGGCGCAAAACGCCGGCGGGCTTCGGCCAAATCATGCAACCTGCTGGCCACGCGGCTGTGGAAACTGTCTTCCGGATACTCGCCCTTTTCATCCGGCGAACCGGCTCTCATCCCTGACAGCACTTCGATGGCTTCGTCGATAGTTTCAACTCCATAGATGTGAAATTTACCGGCTTTCACTGCGTCGATGACCCGTTCGTGCAGCATCAGGTGGCGGGTGTTGCTGGCCGGAATCAGCACGCCTTGTTCGCCGGTGAGTCCCCGTTCGGCGCAGACGTCGAAGAAACCTTCGATTTTCTGATTGAC
>CAYYSC010000536.1:0-2465 GCA_964474065.1 uncultured Rhodospirillales bacterium
CCGTGGTGCTATATCGGCAAGCGGCGGCTTGAGCGGGCACTCGCTCAGCGTCCGGATGTGGAAGCGCGCATTCACTGGCGGGCGTTTCAGCTCAATCCTTGGATGCCAGCCGGCGGCGTCGCGCGGGAGGACTACCTGCGCGCAAAGTTCGGCGCAACGGACTCGCAGCGTATTTACGCGAACATCCGGGAGGTAGGGCTCGGCGAGGGGATTGAGTTCCGGTTCGACCTGATGAAGCGGACGCCGAACACCATTCCGTCCCACCGTCTGGTCGCCTGGGCGGCGGACCAGCCGGATGGGAACCGGCAGAGCGCCGTAGTAGAGCAACTCTTCCAGACCTATTTCCTGGAAGGCGGCGACCTGTGCGACCCGGCCGTGCTGGTCGCGGCGGCAGAGCGGGCAGGACTCGACCCGGCGGCAGCGGCCGATTTGCTGGAGGGCAGGTTGTACCACGAAGAAGTCGTGGCGGAAGACGCCACCGCCCGGCGGATGGGCATTCAGGGCGTTCCCTGCTTCATCATCGACGGCGCTTATGCCATCAGTGGCGCGCAGGAGCCGGAGTATTTTCTGCCTCTATTCGATTTGATCAGCACTGGGCAGGCCGCCGCGGAATAAACCGGAACCAAGCGGGCAGCCCGCCAGGAAAGCCCAGCAAACGGAGGCAGCGACAGCTAACCACCCGGTCCGTTGTCCTCTCCTGGCCCACCTTCGGGTTACCGGCGGCGGCGCGTCACCAGGAAAAGTCCCACGAGCGCCGGCGCCATTAACGCGAACCCCGCCGGAACTGGCACGGCCGCCGAACCTGCGGCAGGGCTACCGGGGGCAGCCAAACTGGAGGACAGGAGCGACAGCCCTCCTTCCGGAGTGCCGAACGCTATTTCGCTCAGTCCACAAAACTCCAGAGTGCCGCTCGCCGGGCATCCCGAGAGTTCAAGGCGCACATAGCGGGCGCGCAGCCAGGGGCCGCCTTCCGCCCCAAAGACCTGCGCCCGCGGATTGACCCCAGCGGGATTGTCCCTGACCGGTGCGTTGTTCAGCAGCGTCATAAAGTTGACGTTGTCCTGTGAAAAGCGAAGGGTCAAGTTGCCGAAGCCTGCGGCTTCCTCCGCCCAAATCGCCATCCGCTGGATGGATTGGACAGAGCCCAGGTCATAGTCGAGTTGCGCGCTCGTCGCGCCAAACTCCGAAAACCACTTCTTATCGAAGTTCAACGCGTGCGTCGGTTTGAGCGCCACAAAATTGCTGAAGCTGTCAACGCCCGATGTATAGCCGCCAGAGGAGCCATTTATCAAAAGGCCAGACTGGTCGAACGTTTTTTCGATTGACGTTCTACTGCTAAATTCGCTGGAAGCGGTCCCTGACACTGGCGCGATAATCGCTGCCTGCGCCCCGCTCATCAATCCCGACAAAGCGAGCCCCGCTAATGCCGCTTTGATCACACGCATGTTCACGCTTCCTTGCAGATTTTTTTATTCGGTAATTAACCCCTTACTAATCAGGCCTGCCAAAGTCAAGCACAGCCTTTAATTGTTAGAGTTTTTCCAATGCCTTGACCACAATAAGATGCTGACCATCCATTTAACGCGCAGTTTAGATATGATTGTATTTTACTCCATGCCTTTAAATCATTATGTACTACCATAATATGGTAAAGTGAGCTGCCAGAAGAAACCGCTTGCAGTGCCAAGGAAGAAGCCACAAGCTTCGGTTGTGCGGAATCACTTCATGCCGAATGCAGAGAGGAGCGCGAAGACTGGCGCCGGTCTCGTCAAGTCAGGCCGGCGATGCGGTTCATTTCCTCGTCTCTGAGACCAAACAGGGCGGCGCCCTCCTTCATCTGCCGCCAGGTCTCTTCGTCCACGGGGACGCCTTCTGCCGAACGGTTCGCGCGGGAGGCGCGCTCGGGATCGCCCGGTACCAATACCGGTTCGGCCGGATTGGCAGGGGGCGAGGCTTTCACGTGCGCAAGGGTTGCGTCTACCTCGCTGTTGAAAAACGTGCGATCCACCAAGCGCATCGGATCGATGATGACTGAGAGCATGCAATTGATGGTGGCATCGGGCACGCGGTCGGTTTCCGGTCGGTTGGTTCCGCCGCCGGACAGAACGCCCGCGAACAGTTCGTTGATCAGCGCCATGCCGTAGCCCTTGTGCGCGCCGAAGGAGGTCAACGCTCCCTTTGGCTCCTCGAACAGAACGTTCGGGTCGCGGGTCGGCTGGCCGAGATGGTCGATCAGCGCCCCTTCGGGCGCCAGCTCCCCCTTGTTGCGAGCGACGCGGATCTTGCCTGCCGCAACAAAACTGGTGGCGAAATCCAAAAGCACTGGCGGGTTGGTTCCCGTTGCCGGCATGACGGCCGTGTAAGGATTGGTAACATACCGTCCGTCGGAGCCGCGGTAGGGGGCAACGATAGCTCCGTGGCCGATAACGTTCGTGTGATGCGTGGAGACCAGCCCGGCCGCAGCG
>CAYYSC010000537.1:0-2453 GCA_964474065.1 uncultured Rhodospirillales bacterium
GGCTGGACTGGCTCTCCGGCGGCAACTACGTCCTGGCTGCGGGCCTGGGTTACCGGCCGGAAGAATTCGCAATTCATGGCGCCCAGGTGTCCGAACGTGTCGGCCGCCTGGTCGAAAGCATCGAGGTCATCCGCCGCCTATGGACGGAAGAACGGGTGACGCACCACGGCAAATACTACCACCTGGACGATATCGGCTTGTCGATGCGCCCCGTGCGGCAAGAGGGCTGCCCGATCTGGGTCGGCGGCAGCGTGACGGCATCCGTGAAGCGTGCAGCGAAAATCGGCGATGCCTGGATCGCGAGCTTCAGCCAGACCTTCGGCGAGTTGGAGGACCTGAAAAGCGACTACGACGCCGCCCGCAAGGAGGCAGGCCTTGCCCCTCCTTCAACCCAGCCGGTCTGCCGCGAATGCTTCATCGGGCCCGCCGGGGGCGATGCCTTGGAATCCTGCCGTCCGGCGCTACTCTACAAGTATCAGGCCTATGCAAGCTGGGGGAACGCCAATATTGGCGCGGATACATTGGAGAAGAATTTCGACCAGTTCATGGCGGACCGTTTCATCGTCGGCGATACGGCCATGGTAAGGGACCAGATCGCCCAGGTGACGGAAGCCACCAACTGCGACCACCTTGTCCTCCGCATGCACTGGCCGGGCTTGAACCCGGCAGAGACGTTGAAGAGCATCGAGCGGGCGACGGCCGTCATTGCCTAAGCAGCCGCCCTCCGGCACTAGGAAGCGCAGACCTTCTCACCCAGTCGGCGCATGAATTCCTCGCCCTTGCGGAGCTGGTCGAGACTGAGAAACTCATCTGGCTTATGGGCTTGCTCGATATTACCGGGGCCGCAAACCACCGTTGGGATGTCGGCCATTTCGTCGAACAGCCCGGCCTCGGTGCCGAAGGCAACCTTGCCGTGATCGTTGCGGCCGCTAAGCTCGCGGGCGAGGTTCACGACCTCGTGGTCCGGTGCGGTATTCACGCCGGGAATTTGACTGATTGTCTCGAAGCTGAAGCCGCTGCCGGGATCGACCGCTTGCATTTCCGGCTCGAGTTCCTCACGCACGTATTTCAGGAAGCGTTCGTGAATGTCGGCGGGATTGTCTTCCGCGATGTAGCGGTACTCGAACACGAACTCCGCTTCCTGCGGCACAATGTTCAGGGCCGTGCCGCCATGAAGGGTGCCGACATGCACTGTCGTGTGCCCGAGGTCGTAGAGACCATCATAAGGGCCCTCCGTGGCAAAGCACCGGGCTTCCCGCCGCAGCCAGGCCACCGCCTCTGCTGCGTACTGGACCGCGTTCACGCCCTGCGGCGCGAGGGAGGAGTGGCACTCCTTACCCCGCACACTGGCACGGAAAGACCACTTACCCTTGTGCGCCACCACCGGCTGAAACTCCGTCGGCTCGCCCACAATGCAGAGCCGCGGTTTTTTCTCCTGTTGGGCCAGTTTGGCCAGCATGCCACGCACCCCGAGGCAGCCAACCTCCTCGTCGTACGAGATGGCGAGGTGGACCGGCTCCTTCAGGCCGCGCTTGAGGAATTGCGGCACCGCCCAAAGCGAGAGGGCGACGAACCCCTTCATGTCACAGGTGCCGCGACCGTACAGCTTGCCGTCTTTCTCGGTCAGGTGAAACGGATCGGTGGACCAGTCCTGCCCGTCTACCGGCACCACATCCACATGGCCGGAGAGGCAGACGCCGCCCAGCGCATCCGGTCCTGCGGAGACGAACAGGTTCGCTTTCTTTCCCGTCTCGTCATAGACACGCCAACCGTGCAAACCGTGGCTTGCCAGGTACTCCTCCACGAAATCCAGCAGTTTCAGGTTGGAATTGCGGCTGGTGGTGTCAAAGCTGACCAGCTTTTCCAGCAATTCGCGGGCGGAGAGGTCCATGGAAGCCATGCGTTGATGTCCTAACAGCTTGCAGCGGCGCCAGAGACGGAACAGCGCCGCCGGGGAATAACTTTAACGGAAGAGTTTGTCAGCGACGAAGGGATTGGACTGGCGCTCGATCGCGATTTTGGAAGCGGGGCCGTGGCCTGGCACAAACACCACCTCGTCCCCAAGCGGCCATAGATGCGTGCGGATCGAATGGATGAGTTGCTCGTGGTTGCCGCCCGGCAGGTCCGTGCGTCCGACCGAGCCCTTGAACAGCACGTCGCCGACGATGGCGATATCAAAAGCCGCGGCGTGGTAGATAACATGCCCCGGGGAATGGCCTGGGCAATGCTTCACGTCCAAGCGCAGATTACCGACGGTCAGCTCGTCGCCATGGTTGAGCCAGCGGTCTGGCAAGAAGGGTGACGGATGTCCGAACCCGTAACGTGCCGCCTGCTCCGGTGCGGCTTCGATCAGAAACCGGTCAGCTTCGTGCGGTCCTTCGACCGGGATACCCAACTTCTTTGCCAGGTCGCCCGCCGCGGCCGCGTGATCCACATGGCCGTGCGTCAGCAGG
>CAYYSC010000538.1:0-2443 GCA_964474065.1 uncultured Rhodospirillales bacterium
CGAGGCTCGTGAACAGCTTATCGCCCTGGCCGGGGAGCTGGGGATCGGTGAGGCGGTTGACCTGCCCGGCGCTGTGCCGCAGGCGATCCCCTACATGGCGCGGGCGGCGGTGTTCGCGCTCAGTTCGCGCTGGGAGGGGATGCCGGGTGTGCTGATCGAGGCCATGGCGTGCGGTACGCCGGTGGTGAGCACCGACTGCCCGAGCGGCCCCGACGAGATTCTGGAGGGCGGCCGGATGGGGCGGCTAGTCCCGGTCGCCGACGAGGCGGCGCTGGCCCGTGCGATCCTCGAAACGCTGGCCACACCGCCGAATCGTGACGCACTCATGGCGCGTGGCCGTGCGTTTTCGACGGAGCGGGCGGTCGCCGAGTATACGTCGCTCATCGATTCCCTGAGTGCCGCAGCCATTTGGCCGGGGCAGCCCTCTTGCGGGTAATACTGACGGCACGAATTACCGCCCCACGGGATCCCGGTTTCGACCGGCGTTGGAATTCCGCTTCTTCGCAAATTCCATCCCGACCGGATGAGGTTAGGCGAGACATGACCGCATGTTGGCGCGATCCAGTAGGGCAGGCAACGGGTTAGCCAGCATCAGGCGTGGGGATCGATGAGCACCTTGATCTCCTCCGGCTGGCTTGCCAGTCGGTCGAAAGCGGCGGCGGTTTCCGCGAGAGGCAGGCGGCTGGTGATCAACTGGCGCACCCGTTCCGGCTCCGCAGCGATCGCGCCGAGCGCCGCGCAGAACTCGTCCGACCGGTAGGCGAAGCTGAATTCCAGCGTCAACTCATTAACGATGGCCTCGCGCGGGGTAAGCTTATCCTCGTGCGCGCACACACCGACGGTAATGACATGGCTGTGCTGCGGCGCGTTTTTGACGATTTGGTCCAGCAGGCCAGGCGCGCCAACGCAGTCGAAGATGTTGGCGCCGGGCAGCAGGCCGCGGAATTCCCCCTCCAGCAGGGGCGAGGCGGGTAGTGGAGCGAAGCCAAGGTCTCGCCAGCACTGGAACGGCGAATCCTTGGCTGGGTCGATAACCAGATCCGCGCCGAATGCCTCCGCCGCGGCGCGGCGGGCGGCCGAGAAGTCCGCGGCAAGGACCGGACTGCGGCCTTGGCTCAGAAGCGCGAAGACGACCGCTAGGCCAACCGGTCCGCAGCCTAGCACCAAGTTCGGCGCCCTGTTCCTCGTTGCCAGGTTGGCAGCGTGCAGGCCGACCGCTAGTGGTTCGGTGAGCGCGGCCAGATCGCTGGGCACTTCTGCGGGAATGACGAACGCGCGGCTCGCATCGACCAGGCTGAGGCTTGATAAACCACCTGAATAGTTGGGCGAAAGGCCGATGACCTCAAAACCCTGACCACAGGGGCCAAGCGTAAAGGGAAGGGCGGTCAGTCGGTCGCCGGCCTTGAAGGCCGTTTCAACTCCCGGTCCCGCATCCACGAACTCCGCGGAAAACTCGTGCCCCGGTACGATCCTGGGCAAGCCGCCGTTCGGCCCGCAGGCCAACGCTTCCTCGGCGGCAATGGCACGCTCCCGATAGTGCAGGTCGCTGCCGCAAATGCCAGTAAACAGCGGCTTTACGAGCAGCTGGCCCGATGCCGGTGTTGGGTCAGGCAGGGTCTCTACCGTGATCGAACGGCCTTGCAGGACGGCGGCGCGCATGCGTTTCCTCCAAGTGTTTATGGGTTGGAGCAAGCATCACACGGATCGAGGCCACCGCAAAGGGCCAGTCTATCTGTCTACTCCGCCGCCACGCGGGGCGCCGCCCGGGCTGCGAGTCGCATCTTCAGCGCCTCGGCTAGCCGTGCCGGACCGGATACGACGCCGGCGGCCTTTTCGGCGGTAGGATTATAGTTGGTGTTGGTATTGATGTCGTAGGTCAGGATCCGGCCGTCCGGGGTCCGGGCGAACTCGATACCGGCGATGGCGATGCCGTTCGCAGCAAGGAAATTCTCATAGGCGCGGATTTGCTGCTCCGGCATCTGATGGGTCACCACAAAGCGGGGGCGTTCATCGATATCGCAGGCCTCGGCCGGGCAGAGTTCGAAGCTACCGCCGGTTGCTACCTGCACTGCATAGTGGAACCTGCCGTCGATGAATTCGGCGCGCGTGATGGTGCCGTCCGTGGTTTCGAACAACTCCTGCAGCAGCCAGACCCCATCGGCACTGTCGCCCAGAGTGGCAGGGTCGGCCGCGAGGGCTTTAAGCGCCGCAATATCCTCAACGCGCTGCACACCAAGCCCCTTGCCGCCACGGTTCGGCTTGAGGATCAGCGGCCAGTGGCTGAAACGTTCTGCTGCCTCGGCCAGCGCCACGCTGCCGACGGCGGCCACGGTAGCGGGTGTGGGGATGCCCGACGCTGCCAGAGCCGAGTATTGCGCGACCTTGCTGGTCTCGAAATAGAGGGCCTGGCTGCCGTTCAGCACCTCCCGTCCATGCCGCTCCA
>CAYYSC010000539.1:0-2437 GCA_964474065.1 uncultured Rhodospirillales bacterium
TCAAGGAAAGCTACCAGATTTCCGGCTCGCCGACGACTTGGGGCAATCCCGACTTCCGCAACAATATTACGGATCAGGATGCCGTCAGCGTCGCCCGCCTGAAAGCGGCTGGGGTTAATCTGTATGGCAAGACCAATGTGCCATTGATGCTGGCGGACTGGCAGTCATTCAACGAAATCTATGGCACTACTAACAATCCCTGGGACCTCTCCCGCACGCCCGGCGGTTCCTCCGGCGGGTCGGCAGCGGCGCTGGCGGCTGGGCTGAGCGCGCTCGAGGCGGGCAGCGATATCGGCGCATCCATCCGCAACCCGGCGCATTATTGCGGCGTATTTGGGCACAAGCCGACCTTTGGTGTGGTTACCCCGCGGGGGCAGTCCCTGCCGAACACTTATACCGTCAGCGACATATCGGTGATCGGGCCGATGGCGCGAAGCGCCGTGGATCTGGAAACGGCAATGCAAGTGATGGCCGGGCCGGATGAAGTCGACGGCATCGGCTGGCAGCTTCACCTTCCCGCTTCGCGCCGCCGCCGGCTCGCCGATTTCCGCGTGGCCGTGAAGTTGAGTGACCCGAATTGCGACGTGGATGTCGGTTATGTCGACACCTTGCAGTCGTTAGCCGATGCCTTGGCCAAGGCGGGGGCTACGGTGCAGGAAACCGAGCCGGAAGTGGATACCCGGAAACTCTATGAGAACTATGTCCTGATGTTGCGTGCGGCCACGTCCGGTCGTATTCCGCCAGCCATGCTTGAACTTTCGGAAGAAATTCTGAAAGGCCAAGACGACGGCAGCTACCTCTATCGGATGGCGCGGGGCAACCTCGCCTCTCACCGGGAATGGCTGGGCTGGAACAACGAGCGGCACCGGTTCCGCTATGCCTTCTCCGACTTTTTCAAAGAATGGGATATCCTGCTCTGCCCTGCCGCCGCCGGGCCGGCATTTCCGCAGGACCAGACTGGCCAGCGCCATGAGCGAAAGATCGAGGTAAATGGGAAGCAGGTCTTCGGCACCGACCAGATGTTCTGGGCCGGCTACTCCTGCAATGTTTACCTGCCAGCGACGGTGGGGCCCGCCGGGCTGGTTCGGGGCCTTCCTGTTGGATATCAAGCCGTCACGGGACAGTACCTGGATTATACCGCCATCGAATTTGCCAAGCTGGTGGAGCAGGAAATCATCGGTTTCCAGCCGCCGCCGGGTTATGATGCCTAGTCAAGGCACGGTAGAACACAGCGTAGACGAGACAGCAGAGACGAAACGGAGGAACTAATGGCCCTTACCATCACCCCGACCGGCAACGGCATCGGCGCGGATATCTCGGGCGTTAACCTCGCCAAGATCACCGATCACGAGGCGAAACAGGTGCGCAAAGCCTGGATCGAACATCAGGTGTTGCGGTTCCGCGGCCAGAAGCTGGATGACGATGCTCTCGCCAAGTTCTCCGCGTATTTTGGAGATCTCGACATGGCTCCGGTCGGCTTCAAGGGACGGCCGTATATGACCGACCGTCCGGAAGTGACCGTCATTTCTAATATCAAGATCGACGGCGAAGCGATTGGCGGTTTGGGGGACGGAGAGGCCGAATGGCATTCCGACATGACCTACAACGATCTGCCCCCGGATGCTTCTGCGCTCTACTGCATCGAATGCCCGGAAAACGGCGGCGACACATGGTTCATGAACATGTACGACGCTTACGAGTCGCTCTCAGAAGCAATGAAGGCCAAGCTCGACGGGCTGACATGCAAGCATGATGCGACCCGGTCTTCCGACGGCAAGCTACGGGCCGGTTACGAGGAAAACTACACGCGCGAGGAACTGCCCGGTGCAGTCCATCCTCTGGTGATTCAACATCCGGAAAGCGGTCGAAAGGCCCTCTATCTGGGCCGCCGCCTGAACGCTCACATCATGGAGCTTTCTCAAGCAGAGAGCGATATCCTGCTCGATCAGTTGTGGGAACATGTGCGCAAGAGTGCCAAGACCTGGAGCCAGCAGTGGCAAATCGGCGATCTGGTGATGTGGGACAACCGTTGCACCATGCATCGACGTGACGCCTTCGACCCGAGCAGCCGCCGGTTGATGCACCGCACCCAAATGAAAGGCAGTGCGCGTCCGGTCCCTGCCACGACATAAGGCGGTCTTCTGGTATCTCGCGACCCTGCCCGCCCGGTCAGGGCGCATTTCGCCGAGCATCAGGCTGCTTCCCAGGCCGCCTGTATGCGGCGGTTGCGGCTTCGGAACGGCTTAATCGCAGACAGGGGCCGGCAAATTCTCCAAAGCGCGCAGTTGGAGATGCAGGGTTAGATCGGCGAAACGCATCTTTGCCTGAACCCGCACGCCATCACCGGTGACGGTTTCGCTGATTTCAAATCTCGGGAACGGAACGGAGGGTTCTTCGAACACCGCGGTTGCGAATCGCCAGCCGACCTCGCCAGTCA
>CAYYSC010000540.1:0-2436 GCA_964474065.1 uncultured Rhodospirillales bacterium
ACCAGATCCGCCAGTTCCAGGTACAGGTCTTCCACGTCTTCGCGCTTCATGGTCGTGAGTGACTGGCCGAGCCAAAAGCCCACCAGCTTCTGCTGGCGGAAGATCAACTGGTCCGCGCGCATGGTGCAGGGCTGGCCCGACAGCAGTCCGTAGTTCACGACGACGCCGCCGTCTGCGATGCCATCAGCCATGCGCTCGGTGATGTCGCCTGCTACCGCGTCGATCGCAAGCTTCGGCAGGTTGTCGCCACAAACCTCTCTAATCCTTGCGGGCAGGTCCGGCCCATCCACCAGCACGGCATCTGGCGTCAGCGCTCCCAGGCCGGGCACCGCGCTTTCCCGACGGACGATGTTAACGCTTTTGAGCCCCATCGGCTTTGCCAGGGCGATCAGCAGGCGGCCGACCGCGGAATTGGCGGCGTTTTGGACGACCCAGTCGCCAGGGGAGAGCGAGACAAACTCGCGCAACATTTGTAGCGCCGTTGCCGGATTCACTTTCAGCATCGCCATTTGCAATGGGTCGCCTTCGGCGGGCAGCTTGACCAGGGTGGACGCTTTGACGGTCTTGCGACTGCACCAATTCTCGCGGCCCAGCAGCATCACCCGGTCTCCGGGCCGGAAGCCGTTCGCCTCCGGCCCCGCAGTCACCACGCGGCCGAGCCCCTCTGCGCCCAGGGGAGAGGGCAGGGGCGGTTTGTCTGCGTACTTGCCTTCGACCAGCAGCAGGTCGGCCGGATTGATCGGAAAGGCCAGAATATCCACCACAACTTCGTCGCCCTGGGGCGATGGCGGGTCCGGTTGTTCGACCACCTTCAGCGAGTCTTCCGGGGGACCGAATTGGGTAACTTGCACGACGCGCATAAGCTGCACTCCAAGCAACGGGCGATTTGATCTAACATAGGCGGATGCCGATCGCTCCGCACCCCATGCAAATCGCCCTTGCCGAAGCCCGCCTTGCCGCGGCGGAGGGCGAGGTGCCGGTGGGCGCCGTCCTGGTCAGCGACAAGGGGCGGGTGCTGGCCCGGGCGCACAATCTGGTGGAAACTAGGAGCGATCCGACGGCGCATGCCGAAATCTTGGCGATTCGTGCGGCGGCAGCGGCACGGGCGGAGCCACGGCTGCCGGACTGTGACCTGTATGTCACGCTGGAGCCGTGTGCCATGTGCGCTCAGGCCATCAGCTACGCCCGCATCCGCAGACTTTATTTCGGTGCCTATGACCCAAAGGGCGGCGGTGTCGAGCATGGAGCCCGGATTTTCCGCCAGCCGACCTGCCATCACGCCCCCGAAGTTTACGGCGGCCTGAAAGAGGCGGAAGCCAAGACTGAGCTGCGAAGGTTCTTTGCGGCCAAGCGGTAGCTAAAGACCGTGCTCTCCGAGCCATTCGAACGTGGGCTGCTCCGCGCCATGGTCGAACAGATCGACATGCGCGGCTCCTTCGATCCGGACGAAGCGCTTGGGCTCTGGCAATCGTTGAAACAGGCGCCGGGCATGTTCGATCGGAACAGTTCTGTCCGCGTCGCCATGCAGCATGAGCACCGGCGCCGGGGAATCGTCGGCGATGGCCATCGAGTCCCAGCGATCGCGGATGAGCAGGGCGGCAGGCAGGAAAGGATAACGCCGCTGCGCAAGGTCGGCGGCGCTGTCGAACGTGCCTTCCAACACTATCGCCTGGGGAGAAACCTTTGTCGCAAGCTGCATCGCAACGGCGCCCCCGAGGGACTCGCCGTAATAAATCAGCGGGTGTCCTTCCGCTTCCCTTCGGACCCAGTTCGTGGCCGTGACAGCGTCCCTGACCAGCACGGGCTGGGTGGGCGTACCCGGATTTCCGCTGTACCCGCGGTAAGCCATCATCAGCATGCCATAACCGCGGCCGCCAAACGCCTTGAATTTATGCACCCGGGTGGCGAGGGTGCCGGCATTGCCGTGCCAGAAAAGCACGACGGTGCGGCCCGGCTCCGGCGGCATCCACCATGCCAGAAGTCTTAGGCCGTCCGTCGTTTCGATCGTTACTTCTTCGACGCCGGATAATCCAACAGCCTCCGGTGTTTCGGTAGCACCGGAGCCCGGGTACATCAGCCGGCCCTGGTAGGCATACATGAACGCGACGATGCCGCCATATATCAAGGCAGCCGCAATAACTCCCGAAAGCACCGTTCGCCTCAAGCCGGCGGCCGCTCAGTAGTGAACGAACAGCGGCACCGGGCAGGCGCGACTCATCTGCTTGGTTACCGAGCCCACGAGCAACTGCCGCCAAAGGCAATGCTTCGCGTACGCGCCCATGACTAGCATGTCAGCTCCAATGATTTCGACCAGATGGAAGACGGTCGAGGCAATCTCACCGCTGTCCTCATCACCGGAGACGCCATGCGGTATGGCTTCAACGCCCCGATTTTTGGAGAAATTCGCTCCACGGTCGGCAATTCTCTCGGCGGTGG
>CAYYSC010000541.1:0-2423 GCA_964474065.1 uncultured Rhodospirillales bacterium
CGTCCAGCAGGATGCGGCCGCGCTGCTGGCTCAGTTTCGCCTTCTGGGCATCCAGCTCCGCCAGTTCCTCCAGCAACTCGCTCCTGGCGCCCAGGCCGATGCTGCCGCTCAGGTTGACGGGCGCGCTCGGCGTGTCCCGGCGGCCGATGGCATGAACCACCTGCACCGACGCGCCCATCCGGCCCGCGGCCCACGCGGCATGGTCGCAAACGCTCTGCGAGTAGATCGATCCGTCGATCAGCGCGATCAAATTGGTCAAAACGGTATTTCCTTAATGGCCCATCAGCCGTTCGAGCGCGCCGGGCTCGTCGTGGATCGCCAGCTTGTCCACCAGCGTCTCGCTCGCCCGGTTCAGGCCGACGATCTCTACATCGGCCCCCTCACGGCGGAATTTCAGCACGACCATGTCAAGCGCGGCAACGCTGGAAATATCCCAGATGTGCGCGCGGGAAACGTCGATGACGACTTTCTCCAGCGCTTCCCGGAAGTCGAAGGCCTGATTGAACCGCTCGACGGAGGCAAAGAACAACTGGCCCTCGACCATGTAGCGCCGGACCCTGCCATCCTCCGACAGGGTGGAGGTCACCCGGAAAAGCTGGGCGATCTTCCAGGCGAAGAACAGGCCGGAAAGCAGCACGCCGATCGCAACGCCAATGGCCAGATTGTGCGTCGCGATGACCCCGACCACGGTGGCCAGCATCACGACCGTCGAGCTGCGGGGGTGCGTGCGCATGTTCTTGATCGACGACCAGCTGAACGTGCCGATGGAGACCATGATCATGATCGCCACCAGCGCCGCCATGGGAATGGACTTGACCCAGTCACCCAGCACCACGATCAGAAACAGCAGGAACACGCCGGCGCAGAAGGTCGAAAGCCGGCCGCGGCCGCCGGATTTCACGTTGATGATCGACTGCCCGATCATCGCGCAGCCCGCCATGCCGCCGATGAAGCCGGTGGCGGTGTTGGCGATGCCCTGGCCGACGCACTCGCGGTTCTTGTTTCTGGGCGTATCGGTCAGGTCGTCGACGATGGAGGCCGTCATCAGCGATTCCAGCAGCCCGACCGCCGCGACCGCTGCCGAATAGGGCAGGATGATCAGCAATGTCTCCAGCGTCAGCGGAATGTCCGGCAACAGGAAAACCGGCAGGGTCGACGGCAGTTCGCCCATATCGCCCACCGTGCGCAGGTCGAGTCCGAGCAGCATCGCCGCTGCGGTCAGCGCGACGATGCAGATCAGCGGCGAGGGAACGGATTTCGTCACCCGCGGGAACAGATAGATGATTGCCAGGCCGGCGGCGACCATCACATAGGTCAGCCAGGGCACGCCCACCAGTTCCGGGATCTGGGCCATAAAGATCAGGATTGCCAGCGCGTTGACGAAGCCGGTCATCACCGACCGGGAAACGAACCGCATCAGCCCGCCAAGGCGAAGGGCGCCGGCGCCAATCTGCAACAGCCCGGCCAGCACGGTTGCGGCCAGCAGGTATTCCAGGCCGTGGTCCCGCACCAGCGTAATCATCAGCACCGCCGTCGCCGCGGTCGCAGCGGAGATCATGCCGGGCCGGCCGCCGGCGATGGCGGTGATAACGGCAATCGAGAACGAGGCGTAGAGCCCGACTTTCGGATCGACCCCGGCGATGATGGAAAACGCAATGGCCTCCGGGATCAGCGCCAGCGCCACCACGATTCCCGCCAGAACATCGCCGCGAATATTGCCGAGCCATTCTGTCTTCAGTGCGAACAGAAAATCGGTTCTCAAAAACTGTCTCCATTACAACTGATGCCCAATCGCGTCAGCGCGAGGCTGCCCTGCCCCGCCTTGCTGCGACGCAACAACTATCGGATTTTCCGACGACCAAAACCAGGGGAGAAGTGCCATTCCCGTGCGGAAACTTCGATAAGGATCCCACGGATTGCGCCTTTCACCTCGCCACGAGGAGCATAAGTGTCGCCTGCGCGAATTTTTATTGCAATGCAGCGTAACGCCCCATGCGCTCGCGAAAGACGGACTTCGCGGCCGACTGTAGACAGCAACAAGCGCGGTCTCGGCATGGTAGCTTGCGAGTTTCAACGCTCGGAAACAAAACAAACAGGCTTTCCGGCTTCGTCGAGGCCGTGCGCCCGTTACGGGGGCGAGGGCGGTCCCCCGGCAGGTGCGCAAGCGCGAGCGAGCCTTCGTCCGCAACGGAGGCGGCATCGGGGACTCTCACGCCTCGACCGTGCTCGCGACCGGCCCTTAGCGATGGAGAACTGCGCCCGCTCGCTCATCGCGCAGCCGGCGCCAAGCACGCTAGGAGCGAGGGCGGCCTTCCAGAGCGGCATCGATCAAGGCGATGCTTTCGTTCACGCCGTACAGCGCAATGAACGAGCCCATGCGCGGCCCCTGGCTCTGGCCGAGCAGCACCTCGTAGAGGGCCCTG
>CAYYSC010000542.1:0-2418 GCA_964474065.1 uncultured Rhodospirillales bacterium
TCTTCATGGGCTCCGTTCATTCCAAGGTCGCCTCCGCGCTAAAGGCGCCCTATGTCACCGCCAAGCATGGCCTGCTCGGCCTCTGCCGGGTAATTGCCAAGGAAGGCGGCAAGAACGGCGTCCGCGCCAACGTCATTTGCCCCGGCTTCGTCAAGACTCCGCTGGTGGAGAAGCAGATCCCGGAACAGGCCCGCGACCTCGGTATCTCCGAGGAGGAAGTGGTGAAGCACGTCATGCTCGGCGAGACCGTTGATGGCGAGTTCACCACCACGGGCGACGTCGCCCAGGCCGCCGTGTTCCTGGCTGCCTTCCCGACCAATGCACTGACCGGGCAGAGTCTGATCGTCAGCCACGGCTGGGAAATGGAATAGAGCTGCTACCGCCGCCGGAAAGTTCCCTGCTATCGTTGGCCGAACCGAAACCACTGCCGTAAAGAGACAGGGAAACGCTGGATGCGCGGACGCGAAGTATTCATGGAAAGCCTGCGGGCGCACGGGGCTGGCCGGATGTTCGGCAATCCCGGCACGACCGAAAGCCCGCTGATCGATCACCTGCCCGACTACCCGGATATCGACTACATCGTGGCCCTGCATGAGGGAGTCGCCGTGGGCGCGGCGACCTTTTATGCCCAGGCCACGGGCAAGACGGGCGTTGTCAGTCTCCACGTGGCGCCGGGCCTTGGTAACGGGCTCGGGATGGTGTTCAACGCGCTGAAGTCGAACGCGCCGTTGGTGGTGACCGCGGGGCAGCAGGACACGCGCATGCTGCTGCGCGCGCCGATCCTGAGCCATGACCTCGCCGCCATGGCCGCCCCCGTCACCAAATGGAGCACCCAGGTGGAGCGGGCGGACGACATGGCCGACATCATGCGCCGTGCTTTCAAGATCGCGCATGATCCACCCTACGGCCCCGTCTTTGTCGCCTTGCCCATCGATGTGATGGAGCAGGAGACGGCGAACGCCGCTACCAGTTCCGGCCCTCTCTACCGGGCGCCGCGGCCCGACTCTGCCGGTATGATCGAGGCCGTGGCGATGCTTTCGGCCGCTAAGGCGCCGGTGATTGTCGCCGGCGACGATATCGCCCGTGCTGACGCGGGCGCGACGCTGCTGGCCCTGGCGGAGAAGCTCGGTGCGCCGATCTGGGTCGAGGGCCTGCGGGCCCACGCGGTCGCATCGAACCGGCATCCGCTGATGCGGGGTGGTCTGCCGCTGGAGCATGCCGCCATCGCCGCGGCCCTGGGCGACGCCGACTGCGTGCTGATGGTGGGCGGGCCGTTTTTCGAGGAGGTGTGGTTTGACGGCGCTTCGCCTTTCCCGGCAGGGGCCAAGGTTATCCAGATTGAGGAATCGGCGGGCCAGCTTGCCCGCAATCACGCGCTCAGCCTCGGCTTGGTGGGCGGGGTGAAGCCGGCGCTGGAAGAACTCGCCATCGCTGTCACAACCGACGCGGCCGCTGCTGAAGCGCGGGCAAAGGCATTGGCTTCCCAGAAGGAGCAAGAACGGGAAGCCCAGCTTGGGCGAGTGGAGCGGGCACAGGCGCGCCGCCCCATGGCCATGTCCGTGATGATGGAGACCCTGGCGACTGCGGTTCCGGCCGACACCATCTTCGTGGAGGAGGCCATCACCGCCAGCCTGGACTTCGCGCGCAGCATCAACATTGCCGGCACCGGTCATTATTTCGGCGGCCGGGGCGGCGGCATCGGCCAGGGGCTGGCGGGCGCGGTCGGCGTTTCGGTCGCGAACCCGGAGAAGCGGGTGGTTTGCGTCTCCGGCGACGGCTCGGCGATGTACTCGATCCAGGCGCTCTGGACCGCCGCCCATCACAATCTGCCGATCACGTTCGTCATTTTGTCCAACCGGGAATACCGGGTGCTGAAGCACAATATCGACGTCTACCGCGGCCGTTTTTCGGTCGAGAGCAACCGCGGCTACACGCACATGGACCTGGAAGGCCCGGACCTGGGCTTTGTTGAAATGGCCCGCGGCATGGGCCTTTCCGCCGAGCAGGTGACGGAGCCGCAGGCCCTGACGGACGCCATGCAGCGCGCTGCCGCTTCGCAAGGTCCGGCGCTGGTGCAGGTGATGATCGAGGGCAAGGCGTAATTCCCTTCGGCCTCGCGCGCGCCGGTTTTCCGGGGCTGGCGCGCCGCGCCGCCGTGCCCATCTAAAGGGAACGTCATCGGCCAGTCAGCAACGGAGGCCGCGCCATGTCCCCGCCGGAAAGCGATATCCCGGCCAGCCTTGCCGAAAGCCCACGAGAGCCGGACGCGCCGCTCGCAACCGCGGAACCCGAGCCCACGCCGCACCTGCGCGATCTGCCGGACTGGGGCTACCTGCTGCGGGAGTATTACGAAACCTACCGCAAGCTCTCGGCAGGGGGCAGCCCGCAGATCCGCTCTCACCAGCGGACGGTGCGCAC
>CAYYSC010000543.1:0-2411 GCA_964474065.1 uncultured Rhodospirillales bacterium
CGCCGGTGATGGATGCGGCAACCTCCGTCGATGTGAAGTTTCTGCCGGTGGACGACGCCCTGTTCGAGAAGATCAAGGCGTTGAACGGCGGCTATGTCCGGACCGAAATCCCGGCCGGCTCCTACCCCGGACAGGAAGAAGCCGTGCCTACTTTCGGCACCTTCACCATGCTGCTGATGAACCCGGAAACCAGCGCCGATGACCAATATTTCGTCACCAAGCTGGTGCATGAAAACTGGGCCGGTTTGAACGCCGCGCACGCATCGACCAAGTGGCTGACCCTGGAAAACGCCGCCAAAGTGCCGGGCGTGCCGCTTTGCCCGGGCGCGGAGAAATACTGGTCGGAGCAGGGGGCGGCTCTCTAGGACAGGCACCCCGAGTCAGGGCCGGCAAGCATGGCCTCTCCCCCGCCAGCCGCGAACGAGCGCGAGCCCTATTTCGATCTGCCCTCCTGGCGGAACGAGATCCTGCCGTTTTTTCGGCATTTCAGCTTGAAACGGCTGGCGTCCCTGGTCGCCGTGGCCATGTCCGTGTACCATCTCTACACGGGCTATACGGGGGAGCCCGTGCCGGAGTTCCACCGGCCGACCCACTTGATGTTCGCCCTCGCGGTACTGTTCCTGGACCGGGACCGCATGGCCGAAACCCGGCTTGGGCGGATGTTTCAGTATGCCTGGGACTGGGTGCTGATCGGACTCCTGGTTGCTTCTTGCTTATACCTGATTACCGGCGTCTCCTATATCCAGACGCGAATGCAGTTCATCACACCGCTCACGGACCTCGAAATGGTCTTGAGCGTAGCCCTGTTCGCCGTCGTCCTCGAGGGGGCGCGGCGGACAACCGGCTGGATCCTGGTATTGATTGTCCTAGCCTTTCTGGCTTTCGCGCTATGGGGCAACTACCTGCCCTCGCCATTCTGGCATGGCGGCAAGACGCTGGAAGAGGTCATGGACTTGATGTACCTGACCAACCTGGGGATGCTGGGCTCGCCGCTGGGTGTTACGGCCAGTTACATTTTCCATTTCGTCTTTTTCGGGGCGTTGCTGATCGCCTCCGGCGCGGGCCGGTTCTTCACCGATGCCGCGGACGCCATCACCGGACGGTATGTCGGCGGGCCGGCCAAGACGGCAGTTGTCTCCAGCGCCTTCATGGCATCGGTGTCCGGCACGGCGGCCGGCAACGTCGCCACCACGGGGTCCTTCACGATCCCGACCATGAAAAAAGCCGGCTACAAGCCGGAATTCGCCGGCGCAGTGGAAGCCGTCGCCTCCTCCGGCGGGCTGATGACGCCGCCCGTGCTGGGTGCTACGGCCTTCGTCATGGCGGAGATGACGGGCATTGCCTACTACGAGATCGCCATCGCCGCGATCCTGCCAGCCGTCCTCTATTATATTGGCACATTCATCACCGTCGACTTGGAAGCGCGCAAGCTCGGCCTGCCGCCGATGCAGGCCGCGGACATTCCCCGCCTCAGGGACGTTGTGCGCCGCCAAGGCTATCTCTTGATACCGCTCGGTACGCTGCTCTGGTTCATTATCGAGGGTTACACACTCGTCCACGCCGCGATCTGGTCCATCGGCACGTTGTTCGTGCTGCTATTCATTTTCGATCCGACCAACCGGCGGCAGTTCCTGCGCGTTGCATGGGCAGCGCTGACCGGTGCACCACGCATGATCGGTCAGATCACGGTGGCCGTAACCATTGGCGGGATTCTTGTCGGCATTATCGTGCAGACCGGCATCGGCGTCCGCCTTTCCGCTATTATCCTTGAATTGGCGGGCGGGAATCTGTTCAACATTCTGCTGCTGACCATGGCGTTCTCGATCCTGCTCGGCATGGGTATGCCGGCAACGGGGGCCTACATTATCCTGGCCCTGCTACTTGCGCCCGGCATGGTGCAACTCGGCGTGCCGGTTCTCGCGGCGCACATGTTCATCTTCTATGGCGGGTGCAAATCGAACATCACGCCGCCGGTGGCCATCGCGGCCTTCGCAGCCGCAGCCATCGCCGGAACCGGACCGATGCGAACGGCGTTCCGCGCCTTCGTCATCGGCCTGCCGATCTATATCTTGCCCTTCATGTTCGTTTACTCGCCAAGCCTGCTGGGCGTCGACGGCTACACCTTGGATAGCGCCTGGCGCTTCATCACCGCCGCACTCGGCATCGCCGCAATTTCCGCCGCCTGCGTGGGGTGGCTGTTCCGGCCGCTGACATGGCCGGAACGGCTCTTCGGCTTTGCCGTCGCCGCTGTGTTCATCTTCCCGGGCAGCCTCTACGATACCTTGGGTTTTGTTGGCTTGGCGGTGTTGGGCGGTTGGACTTATTCTACCCGCCGCCGGCCGGCCATCGGCAGTCTTTTCGTGAAATCCTAATTCGCTACGCCCGAAGCCACCCCGCAGAAGCGAGCCATG
>CAYYSC010000544.1:0-2411 GCA_964474065.1 uncultured Rhodospirillales bacterium
TTGATCGCGGACTTGGTGCACGCGCTAGAGCCTGGCTGACCAAGGGCCTCCTCTGGTCCGGTCGTTTGTCAGACATGCCATTCCGCTCAAGACATCGCACTTATGATACCGTAGGTTACTGGCTGAAGCTTCCTTCGCATCCGGGAGTGCGGACATGAACGGAATCGGTGCTGTCGATTACAACACGTCCATCCCCAACAACGTCCACCTGGCCGGCGACCGGCGCGTGCTGCGGGCGCTGGAGCGCTGGCATCCGGGTTACCTGAGCTGGTGGCAGGATATGGGCCCCGAAGGCTTCCAGGAGGCCCTGGTCTATCTGCGCACCGCCGTGAGTGTGGATCGGGACGGCTGGGCCAAGTTCGACTTTGTGCGCATGCCCGAATACCGGTGGGGCGTCCTGCTCGCCCCGCAGGAAGAGGCCCGCACCATTCCTTTCGGCGAGCACTACGGCGAACCCGCCTGGCAGGATGTGCCCGGCGAATACCGCTCTCTGCTCCGCCGGCTGATCGTGATCCAGGGGGACACGGAGCCGGCAAGCGTCGAGCAGCAGCGTCATCTGGGCAAGACCGCGCCCAGCCTCTACGACATGCGCAATCTGTTCCAGGTGAACGTGGAGGAGGGGCGCCACCTCTGGGCGATGGTCTATCTGCTCCAGAAGTATTTCGGCGCCGACGGCCGCGAGGAGGCGGAGGCACTACTGCAACGCCGTTCCGGCAACGCAGACATGCCCCGCATGCTCGGTGCCTTTAACGAGGCAACGCCGGACTGGCTGTCATTCTTCATGTTTACCTTCTTCACCGACCGTGACGGCAAGATGCAGCTGGAAAGCCTGGCCCAGTCCGGCTTCGATCCGCTTTCCCGCACCTGCCGCTTCATGCTGATGGAAGAAGCCCATCACATGTTCGTGGGCGAGCGCGGCATCGGCCGCGTGATCCAACGCACGGCCGAGGCGATGAACGAGGCTGGGATCAGCGACCCTCACGACACGGACCGGATCCGCGCGCTGGGCGTGATCGACCTGCCCACGATCCAGCGCAAGGCTAACCTGCACTACGCGCTGACACTCGACCTGTTCGGCAACGAACTGTCGACCAACGCCGCCAATGCCTTCAACGCGGGCATCAAGGGCCGCTTCCGGGAGACCTATATCGACGATGACCACAAGCTGGTGAACGACACCTATCCGGTGCTCCGCTATCTGGACGGGGGGTTCAGAGAGGTGCAGGAGCCGGCATTGCAGGCGCTGAATATGCGCCTCCGCGACGATTATGTCGAGGACGCCGCCCACGGCGTGGCGCGCTGGAACAAGATTCTCTCGGATCGCGGCGTCGACTTCCAGATCACCCTGCCGCACCAGGCCTTCTACCGCCAGATCGGCGGCTTTGCCGGTATGCTGGTATCCCCCAATGGCCAGGTGCTGAGCGAGGGCGAATGGTCGAAACAGGAGCGCGGCTTCCTTCCGACGGAGGAGGACGCGGCTTTCATCCAGTCCCTGATGCAGCCGGTAAGCGAGCCGGGCCAGTATGCGAGTTGGATCGCCCCGCCGCGGGTCGGAATCGACAACAGGGGCGGCGATTTCGAGTACGTGAAGCTGGAGGCGTAGCGGGCCTAGACCCGCGCGTGGTCGTTCGCGTCGCGGCGTTTCCGGCCAGCGGAACGGAACCGAAGCGGCTGCAGGAGTGTTTCCGGTTTAGCCTGGCTTGATTGCCGCTACGGCGACGGTCTTGACTTCGCGTGCACGAAAGGGATCCACCCATGTCCAAGTCGCTAGAGGGTAAAAAGGTGGCAATCCTTGCCACCAACTGGTTCGAACAGTCCGAATTGACGGAGCCGAAAACCGCCCTGGAGGAAGCCGGCGCCACCGTGGATGTGGTCTCTCCGGAGCGTGGTGAGATCAAAGGCGCTCGCCACGACCAACCGGGCGATACGGTCTGCGTAGATAAGCCTTTGGAGGAGGCCCGGCCGGAGGATTACGACGCGCTGATGCTGCCGGGTGGCGTCTTCAACCCGGACCAGTTGCGCACGCAAGAGGCGGTTTTATCGTTTGTCCGCCATTTCTTTGAGGCGGCCAAACCGGTCGGCGCCATCTGCCACGGTCCCCAAGTCTTGATCAGCGCGGGCGTTGTGCGCGGGCGCACGATGACTTCCTATCCGTCCATAAGGGTGGACCTCTCCAACGCCGGGGCCGAGGTAGTCGACCAGGAGGTCGTGGTGGACGGGAACCTGATAACCAGTCGCCGTCCGGACGACTTTCCGGCTTTCAACAAAAGTCTGATCAACGAGATCGGGCGGCAAGCGCAGTAACGAGGATCGGCTGGAGTATTTTGCGCGTTGCGATCCCGCCGATCTGGCACTCCAGCCGTGGCCGCTAGCCCGGATGCTTACCATCGCTCAGCCGCTCAGACGGCTGA
>CAYYSC010000545.1:0-2410 GCA_964474065.1 uncultured Rhodospirillales bacterium
CCCGGTCGGAAGCTACCACGGTGGCGCCGAGTCCGACCAGCCCGGCCGGATAATCGGCCGCGGGATCGCTGTTGGCGATGGAGCCACCGATAGTGCCCCGGTTCCGCACCATCGGATCCCCAATGAGTCCCGCCAACTCGGCTAGCGCCGGGATCGCATTCTTCACATCCGCTGAGTTGGCCACCGTGTCGTGGTTCGTGATGGCACCGATAACGAGCAAATCCCCCTCCATTCGGACGCCTGCCAACTCGGCTACGCCGCCCAAATCGATGATATCGGTGGGCATGGCAAGGCGCTGCTTCATGGTAGGGATCAAGGTCATACCACCCCCCATCAGGGTGGGATCTTCCCCCTGGCCGAACTTGACCTTCGCGTCTTCCAGCGAACCGGCACGATGATAGGTAAACTCATACATCCGTCTGGTCTCCTATCCGCGGGTTAGGACTGGCCCGACATGTCGCGTGCGCCGTCCATGATTGATTTGATGATGTTGTGATAGCCGGTACAGCGGCAGAGATTGCCCTCCAACCATTCCCGCACTTCACGCTCGCTCGGCGCGCTGTTACGCTTCGCTAACGCCACACCAGACATAATCATGCCCGGCGTGCAGTAACCGCACTGCAAGCCGTGATTCTGGCGAAACGCTTCCTGCATCGGGTGCAATTCGTCCCCGTGAGCAAGCCCCTCGATTGTTGTGACCTCTGCGCCTTCCGCCATCAGCGCCAGGAAAGTGCAGCTCTTGACCGCTTCTCCATTCAGATGGACGGTGCAGGCACCGCATTGGGAAGTGTCGCAGCCAACATGGGTGCCGGTCAGCCCCAAATGCTCCCGCAGAAAGTGTACGAGCAGGGTGCGGCCTTCGACCTCCCCAGTCACCGGCTTCCCGTTAACGATCATGGATACGGCGGGCATGACAATGCTTCTCCCCGAGAGACGAGCAATAGTTGACGAGCAATTTGGCGGCGGCACCACAGCCGGTCAACGGCGGATTGATAACCACAGCCGGTCAACGGCAAATTGAGGCAGATTGATAGGTGATTGCGCGTCAGCCTCAGTCCTTGGCCGGGTTCAAGACAGAAAAATGACTAGGCCAACGATGATGACGGCAGCAACCAGAATCCACATCCACTGCGGAATACCCTTCGTTGCGCGATCCGCCGTTTCGGCCACATCCTCCGCGGCGTGCTCCACCGTTTCCTCTACCCGCTCGACGAACGTATGCTTTTCCTCTTCCGCTTCGGCCTCCGCCGGAACGGCTTCTGCCGCTTCCGGCGCCTTGCCAGCGCGTTCAGCCACAATCTCGCTGAACTTAGCGAAAAAATCGTCCGCCATCTTGCGCGCGGTGCCTTGAACCAGGCGCGAGCCAATCTGCGCGAGCTTCCCGCCCACGGAGGCGTTAGCCTCGTAGGTCAAGATAGTCTCGCCATTGTCTTCTTTAAGGCGCACGTCTGCGCCACCCTTGGCGAAGCCTGCCGCTCCGCCCGTACCCTCGCCCTCTATCCGGTAGCCGTTGGGCGGGTCGGGATCGACGATGTTCACTTTCCCGCTGAACCGGGCATTAACCGGCCCAACCTTGGCACGGACTTTCGCGGCAAAGCCGCTGTCGCCTTCGCGTTCCAATTCCTCGCAACCGGGAATCGAGGCCTTCAGCACTTCCGGATCGTTCAAGGCTTCCCACACAATATCCCGGGAGGCCGGAATCCGGTATTCGCCCGTCATCTCCATCGCAATCAATCCCTCATGTCTTCGTCCGGCAGGCGCTTCCCGCTGCCGCACATTCGGCGGTTCGCAGAACCTAGCCCCGCTCTCTGCATACCGCAAATAAGGGGAAACAAGGCTGAGCGATAGCGTTCGCAAAGAAAAATGTTTGCCATGAGCCGTCACGGCTGCGTAAACCGCTAGCAATCTTCGATCACGGTGACACGCCGTGATTCTCAAAAGTTCAGCATCAGTGGGGGGACGGTCCGAGATGAGCGGGGTGCGTTTTCGCGGCCTTATCGCCTTGGCGTTCGGCGTTTTCGGCAGCAGCGCCGCCGCCGCCGGGGCGCCACATTTGGATGGCCGGCAACTCAGCTTGATTTGGGTGGCGCCGTTCGTTGGCGTCCTGCTGTCCATTGCGCTGCTCCCCTTGCTCGCGCCCGAATTCTGGCATCACCATTTTGGGACAATGTCAGTATTTCGGGCAGCTGCCTTTATAATACCTTTTTGGCTAGTATTGGGTTTTTCGCTGATGCTATTCAAAATAGTACATGTAATGCTTCTAGAGTACATTCCTTTCATTATATTGCTGCTTTCGCTATTTCCGGTTGCCGGGAGACTCCGCCTGAAAGGCCGATTGGTTGGCACGCCCGCTGTTAGGCCCTGTTGACATATAGGATTCCATTCGGGCCGAAGCTCTGATCAAGATAGC
>CAYYSC010000546.1:0-2405 GCA_964474065.1 uncultured Rhodospirillales bacterium
ACCCCCAACCTGCCGCGGCATTATTAAAGTGTACTGGGGAAGGGGCGCGGTTCAGTTGAAATGCAGACGGGCCAGCTTGCGCAGGCCATCGCGTAATTCCCGTTCCAAAGCCGTGTCCAGCTCTGCCTCCGGGCTGGATGAAATGTCCGAGAGAACCGAGCGCATGGCGGTGGCGTGCGCCTGAAAGACCGCCGCTTCCCGTGGGCCGACGGTCTCCACCTGCCGCGCCAGGCCATGCAGCGACTCCGCGAAATCGTGGAGGAGTTGAAGGCCGAACGTGCCGGCTTGGCCTTTCATGTCATGGGTCAGGCGCGCGATTATTTCGCAATGGGCGCTTCCGTTGGCTTCGGCTCTGGCTGCCCGGTCGATCGCCTGAACTTCGGCTTCGATCTCCTTCATCGCTGCAGGCGCCCATTCGCGGATATAGGTCCAGCGAAGCTGCTCCACCACTGCCTCAGCCCGGCGCAAGGCTTCCGGGTCAATGGCTCCAGGGTCTGGATTGTCAAAAGGGTCCGCCATGGTTTCTTGCTCTGTGTCGCGTCGGTATCGAACCGTATGCATAGGCGGCAGGTATTAAGGAGCGCCAAAACTGCAAAAAACAGTTTTCCGCGAATTCCCTTCAGCTTCTTTCTGGCGGTAGGTGACAGCCTGCCGCCCTGCATTCTCCGACGTCTGTCTCAGCCGTAGGTGTCTCTCAATCGATAATAGGCCGCCACCGCGGTAAGGAACCATGGGTTGCCGCTGTAGAACGGCATGGTCGGGAAGGTGCGGTTATCGAGCGCCGTTTCGCCTTCCGGCTCGCCCATCGCCTGCAGCGCCATCTTGTGGCCCAGATAGTTCGACATCGCGACGCCCGAGCCGAGATAGCCGCCGGCATAGTGAATGCCGTCGTGCTCGCCGATATGCGGCAGCTTGTCGAAGGTAAAGCCGAGCTGGCCCCCCCAGGCGTGGGTGATTTTCACGCCGTCGAGTTCGGGCCAGACTTTGCGCATGAAGTCGTAAAGCATCCTGGCGGAGACGCTCCAATGCGCCTCCCGCATCGCCGGACGGCCGCCCATCAGGATGCGTCTGCCATCGGGAGAGGCCCGGTAGTAGTGCACCGTGCGCTTGGTATCGACGATCATATTGCCCTTCGGCACGAGACGTTTGACCAGCGCCGGGTCCAGTTCCTCTGTCGCGATGATGTTGGAGGTGACGGGGATCATGCGGTCCCGAAGCCACCCGAAGGCGCCGCCAGAATAGCCGTTGGTGCCGATCACGATCTTGTCGGCCCGCACCGTCCCGCGCCGGGTGTAGACGTTGAACGCGCCATTCTCCTTCAGTGTCGCCGTGACCGGCGTCTGACCCAGCACCTGCGCGCCCGCGGCCTGCACACGCTCCAGCAAACCCTGGTGTAGCAGGCCGGGATGAACCACGCCGTCCCGATGGTTGAAACGGCCGCCCAGGTAAAAATCGCTGCCGATATGCTCGTGCTGGTCTTTTCTCGCCACCATCTCGACTTCAAGGCCGAGCCGGTCCTGCAGCAGGCCCACCTCCTTGCGCAGGCCTGCCTCGGCCGAGGCGCGATGGATCCCTACATAGCGGCCCGAACGGGTGTAGTGGCAGCGGATCTGCTCGCGTTCGATCAGGTTTTCGAGGTGAGAGACGCTGTTGAAGCCTTCCTTGAAGAGGCGCAGGGCTCCGTCGCGGCCGAGGGCGGCTTCGGCTTCGGAATACTTGATCTTGAAAGGCGTGGCGCCAACGCCGCCGCCATTGCGGGAAGATGCGCCGTAGCCCGGCACGTCCGCCTCGAAGACAGCGACCGACTTGCCGGCGCGCGCGGCCGTCAGTGCGGCAGAAAGGCCGGTGAAGCCGGAACCGATCACCGCGATATCGCACTCTTTCGGCAGGGGCGGAGGCGGCCCTTCCGGCCGCGGAGCTTCCTCCCACCAATAGGGCGTATTCTTGATAGCTTTGAGATCGAGCATGGACGGTTCCGCGACGGTTGCGTTCGGCAGCGCTTCGCCGCAGCATGCCACCGGTTTTTCCCATTGGCGAGGGCAAGGCCCGATGAACGCGCACAACGGTGATTTCTCTGCAATTCCCTTGGTGGACTACGCTCGCTGGCGGCACGGCGACAGGGTCGAGCGGGAATGCTTTGCGCAGGAGGTGCGCGCGGTCTGCCATGATGTCGGGTTCATGATCCTCACGGGCCACGGGATTGGGAGGGATCTGATCGATCGGGTCTTTGGCTACTCGGCTGAATTCTTTGCGCTGCCGGAGGATCGGAAGGCGCTGATCGACAAGCGTACTTCCAGGCACTTTCGCGGGTGGGAGGCGGTTGGCGTCGAACTCACCAACGGTCGGCCGGACATGCGCGAGCAGATCGACCTCTGGAGCGAGCACGAGCCCCGCACGAGGAACGC
>CAYYSC010000547.1:0-2387 GCA_964474065.1 uncultured Rhodospirillales bacterium
GGGCGCTAGTCGGACACCTCTATCCGAACTACGAGGAGCCGGAAGCCTGGCTGCGGCGCCATGGGCGTAATCTCCATCGCTACGGCTGAACTGCCCTCTAGCGCGGCAGCGTGAAGATCAGCCGGGCGCCGCCAAGGGGCGAGTCGGCAATTTCCAGAGTGCCGCCATGGCCGAGCGCCACGTCCCGCGCGATCGTCAGGCCGAGACCGGCGCCGCCGGTCGCTTTGTTGCGGGACTGGTCGATGCGGACAAAAGGCCGGAACACATCCGCGCGCTGCTGCGGGGGGATGCCTGGGCCGTCGTCATCCACCGTAACCGTGACAGTCATGGCGGATTCTTCGATCCGAATCAGGCAGCGCTCGGCATACCGCAAGGCGTTTGCGGCCAAGTTACCGAACGCGCGACGCAGCGCGTCAGCCCGGCCGCGGATCATAAGGGTTTCTTCGGTCGATTCCACCTCCACCCGTTCATGCCGGAACGTTGTCGCGAGATCGGTCAGCAGCGCCACGAGATCGACGTTGGTTGTCGGTTCTGTCACTTGATCGCGAGCGAAATCCAGATAGCCCTGGATCATCGACTCCATCTCTTCGATGTCTTTGCGCAGCCCGTCGCGATTGGCATGGGCATCGAGCATTTCCGCCTCCAGCCGCATGCGGCTGAGAGGAGTTCGCAGATCGTGGCTGATCGCCGCGAGCATTTCCGTCCTGCGCTGCACCTGGCGCTGGATACGTGCTTTCATCCGCTCGAACGATCGTGCGGCGCGGCGGACCTCATCGGCGCCGCGCTCGCGGATCGGGCCAAGATCCTCGCCCTTACCGAAAGCCTCCATGGCGGCGACCAGCCGACGGATCGGCACGATCTGTCGCCAGAGAAAATATGTGGCCAATCCGACAACGAGGACGGCGGTTCCGAAGATCCAGATCAGAAACACATATGGGGTTGACGTGCTGATGCGCTTCAGCGGCACCCGGCAACCGAGCGTCTGTCCTTCCAGGGTTAGGGTCACGTGAACATCGTCACCGAATTGCCCGACCGCCCGCTGCTCGGCCTTCGGAAGCACCAAAGTGAGGGAGTGCTCAAGAGCCCGGAATGACGGTGCAACCCAGGGTAGGGAAGGATCCAGGCTAGGTGGCTTGGAGACCGGCGTGCAGCGGACGCGCGTCGCCCGCTCCCAATCCAGTGCGATTGCTGCCGAGAGGTCGTCAGCCTGATATCGGTGGACGAAAAACGCAATGTCGGAAGCGGCGCGATCCGTGAGGCGGCGTTGTACCGTATCCCAGTGCCGGTCGAAAAAGAACCAAGTGGCAATGCCGAACAGCAGCATGATCGGTAGCGCGATCATCAGCAGCGACCGCCGGAACAGATCGCGCGGCAACACGTCCCGCAGCCGCATTTTCCGGAACCAACGCGCGTTTAGCTCCTTCAACGCTGGCAGTCTTTCATTGCAGACGCCCGACCAACCGGTAACCAATGCCGCGGACAGTCTGCAGCCAATTGGGATTCCGCGGGTCGGGCTCGAATTTCTTGCGCAATCGGGCCACCTGAACGTCGACGGCCCGAGGGGTCGTGCCATCGCCCAGAATCCCGGCCAGGTCATCGCGTGAAACTTCCTCGCCCAGACGTGCGCCGAGATAGCGCAATAGCCGCTGCTCTTGCGAGGTCAACGCCAGACGGCGTTCGCCTTCGCGCAGTGCGCCCGAATCCAGGCTGAGTACGAACGGCCCGAGGACCAGGTCCGTCGGCGCCGGTACTTCCGGTTCTTCGACTGCCGGCCGCCGGCGCAGGATGCGCTCCATCCGAAGCACCAGTTCCTGAGGGTCAAAAGGCTTGGTAATATAGTCCTCAACCCCGGCAGAGAGCCCCCTGACCCGGTCTTCTGGCGCGTCCAGGGCGGTGATGAGGAGCACCGGCGGACCGTCGGGCCGAGCGCTCAATTCCTCCGCGAGCACGAGTCCGCTTTCTCCCGGCATCATGATATCCAGCACGACCAGGTCGAACGTGAACGATTGCAGCTTGGTTCGGGCGTCGCGCGCATCCCGCGCGGCCAGGGCAATGTAGCCTTGGCTGTTCAGGTAGCGGCACAGCAGATCGGCCAGGCGCTCGTCGTCATCTACGACGAAGATATGGGGCCCGTCGCCGCTCATGCGGCGGGCTGCGCTTGTGAGAGCGCTCCTCCCAGGCGTATCGGTTCGATCTTTGTGGCCAACCCGTTCAACCCTACATGAACCAGCGAGCCGCAGAGTGTTGCCTCACCCTCCGCCGGGCTCAGCCGCTCGGCTGGCAGCTTGCGGGTGAAGCGGTAGACGGCGGGTTCGGGCTTCATCCCGATCACGGAACGATAATCACCCGTCATGCCGGCGTCGGACTGGTAAGCAGTGCCGCCGGCC
>CAYYSC010000548.1:0-2387 GCA_964474065.1 uncultured Rhodospirillales bacterium
GAATTCCTTGGTGCCGTCGAGCGGGTCAACCAACCAGAATTCACCGCCGCTAACATCAGGCACCCGGCCAGCGGCGACTTCCTCTTCCGCCACGATCGGAATCTCAGCATTAAGCTCCTGCAGCGTGGACAGGATCTTCGCCTCAGCCGCGGTGTCTGCTTCTGTCACCTGGCTTTTGCGTGCATCTTCCTTGTGCTCGAAGGCCATCTCTTCGGCTTCGAAGAATGGCATGATAATCGCTCCGGCCTCGCGCGCAATCTTCGCCACCCGTTCTAGCACCGCCGGCGTAACCCAATCCTGCATGCTTGCACCTCTCCTTGGCCGCGCTGCCTGCTCTCTCGGCGGGTTTGGCTCCCCGCCAGCTCGTAGGAAATAATCCCGCCAGCAGCACAATGCGGCTACGGTGAATATTTTGGACATGGTAAATCATCCAACCCGTACAACCATCAGGGAAATCGACGCGCCCTTTTCTGCGGCTGGCCTCGCTTGATCTCTGGGCGCTGCTGCTTGGAGGCGTTAGTCTCTCTGGCAGTTACGAGGCTCGGCCGGGCCACCAGCACCAGAAGGAGAACGCCCGATGCGCATCACAGGCTGCGAGATCTTGCACTGCAACGCCGGTTGGCGGGACTTCTCTTTCCTCAAGCTGTTAACCGACGACGGTTTGACCGGCATCGCCGAGTACAACGAGTGTTATGGCAGCCCCGGGCTTTCGGCAGTGATCCAGAGGCTGGTTGAACGGGTCCAGGGCATGGACCCGATGGGGCACGAGCTGATCCACCAATACCTCTATGCCATGACCCGGCAAGCGCCGGGCGGCGTCAACCAGCAGGCGATAGCGGCTATCGAAAATGCGCTCCTCGATATCAAGGGCCAAGCCCTGGGCGTGCCGGTTTACGATTTGCTCGGTGGGGCGATCCGCCAGGAAATCCCGGTCTACTGGAGCCATTGCGGCACCTACCTGATGAACCCGGACATCGCGGCGCAGATTGGGCAGGAGCCGATCCGGTCCGTGGACGATCTGGTGGCGCTCGGCCGCCGGGTGCGTGACTCCGGTATCAAGGGCCTGAAGACCAATATCTTCCTTTTCGGCCAGGAGGGACCACGCGTGCACATGCCAGGCTTTGGCCGGGTACCGGGCTGGCCGGCGTTGAACGCAACGCCCGCGATGGTCGACGCGATGCGGGATGAGTTGGCGGCCCTCGCCGAAGGGGCAGGACCGGATATGGGCATCCGCATCGACCTGAACTTTAACTTCAAGCCCGAAGGCTATCGCCAAGTGGCGCTCGGACTGGACGATCTGGGTCTGACCTGGATCGAGATCGATCTTTACGACCCTGCGGCACTCGCCGCGATCCGCGAGCGCGTGGCAACACCCATCGCTTCCTGCGAGTCGCTGTTCGGCCTGCGGGAGTTCAAGCCCTTCTTCGAGAAAGCGAGCATGGATGTCGCCATCATCGATATCCCGTGGAACGGCGCTTTTCTCGGCATGAAGGTCGCGGCGATGGCAGAGGCGTACGAGGTCAATTGCGCCCCGCACAATTTCTACGGCAACCTCTCCACGCTGATGAGCGCCCATTTCTGCACGGCGCTACCGAACTTCCGGGTAATGGAAATCGACATCGATGACGTGCCCTGGAAAGACGATATCCTTACTTGGAAGCCGGAACTGGTGAACGGCGCGGTGCAGATCCCGCCGGGGCCCGGCTGGGGCGCCAAGCTGAACGAGGACGTGATCAAGGCACATCCGCCAAAGTTTGTGCCTGCAGGATAGGAGGGGACGAAACATGGCAATCGGCATCGGTTTGGGGCTAGCGGAATTCCCCTTCTCGTCGGCCACGGCGTTCTGGCGTTGGATCGACCTTTGTGAAGAAGGCGGCGTCGACTCCTTCTGGCAGACGGACCGGCTGGTCTCCACGATGCCCTTCCTGGAGACCATGAGCGCGATGGCCGCGGTTGCCGGGCGGACGCAGCGCATGAAGTTCGGCATGAACGTGGCAAGCGTCGGCCTCCGCGACCCCCTCCTGCTCGCGAAGCAGTGCGCGACGGCGGATTTCCTCTCGAACGGACGGCTCCTGCCTGCCTTCGGCGTGGGCAGCCCGATTGCGCCGGATTGGGCCGCGACCGGCCGCGACCCAAAGGGCTCCGGCAAGATCGCTGACGAGGCGCTGGACCTGATCGCGCGGCTCTGGTCGGAGGAGAAAGTGACCTACCAGGGGCATCACTTCCAGTACACCGGCGCCAGCATCAGCCCGCGGCCCGTGCAGAAGAACATTCCGATGTGGATCGGCGGCTCGTCGAAAGCGGCGATTCGGCGGACGGCACGCATCGGCACTGGGTGGCAGGCGGGGGCGGAGAGCCCGGACGAGGTGCGCAAGGTAGTGGACGCG
>CAYYSC010000549.1:0-2381 GCA_964474065.1 uncultured Rhodospirillales bacterium
GGTTTTCTGTAATTGCGACAGCGTGAATTGCGGCGGCATCAGCTCGAAAAGCACAGGCCGGTATTTGATCTTTGCGCGCAGACGGCTAATGCCTGTCGCAACGATGCGGCGGTGGTCGGCGGCTAGCGACACGCCGTAGGTGGATCCGGGACGGTCTGGCGGTATCTCTCCGCGGTCGCGGAACGCCTCTTCCACCAAGCGTGCGCCGTAGAGCATTTCGTAGCGCTCCAGGGCCCGTTCCTCATCCCAAGAAACCCTGCCAATACCCAGGTTCAAGTCCACGCGTTCCTGCCAGGCGGCGCGGCGGGAGAGTCCGCTTTGCTCGCCCCACGCCATCAGCTGATCGCGGATTGTCCCTACGATCGCCGGCACGCCTTGCCGGTGGTCTTCCCAGGGGAAAAGCGCATACCATGAGAGCCAGTGTGCCTGCATTTCCAACCGTTCCGCCGCCGGCATGGCAACGAGCGCCAGATAGGCGATGGAGACAGCCCGATGGTCAGTTGTTTCGTTTGCGCCGAACGGCGTCGAGGTGCGGTCGCCAAAAGTGTAAAGTTGCTCGACGTATTCCAGCCGGCACTTGGTTTGCGCCTCGACCCAGGCGCGCAGGCCGGCCTGGAGCGTCCGATGGCCGGAAACGAGGGGCCCGGACGGGACGGCAATGCCGGGAGGCTCTGCGGTATCCACAGTCAGAACGTAGGGTTGGCCGGCATCGACGGCCACGACGACCGCTGTCAGATCGACTCGGACCCGGCTTTCGTGGCCCCCGTTTCCGGCTGCAGATACGCCATCCACCCTGTCACCGGCCCTGGAATTGCGGCTTGCGCTTTTCCATGAACGCCGTGTAGCCCTCCGTGTAATCGCGGCTGGCGAAGCAGGTTTCCACCATTTCGGCCACGGCGGGAAGGTTACGCTCGCTTTCCTCCTTGATCGCAGCGTTGACGGCGGCCTTGGCGGCGCGGATGGTCAAAGGGGCGTTGTTCTTGATGATGTCGGCGTAGTTGAGGACGGTGTCCTCCAGTTCGACTACCGGCACCACGCGATTGACCAAGCCCATGATGCGCGCGTCCTCTGCCGTGAACGGCGTGCCGAGAAAGAAGATTTCCTTGGCGAAAGTGGGGCCCACCAAGTCCACCAACTGGCGGATTCCTTTATAGCCGTAACCTACCCCGAGTTTCGCGGCCGGTACGCCGAAATGGCTGTCTTCGGAACAGATACGAAGGTCGGCATCCAGCGCAATCGCCGCGCCGCCGCCCATGCACCACCCGCGGATCTGGGCGATGAACGGCTTTTCCAACGCTGCCATCGCGGCGTGCGCCCGGTCACCCGCCTCGTCGTAGGCTTTGGTCTGCTCGGGCGAGTTGCGCAAATTTTCGAATTCCGAAATATCGGCGCCGGAAACGAAAGCTTTATCGCCCGCGCCTTTCATGATGACCACCCGCACGGCGGCGTCGTTCTGGAAATTCACCATGATCGGCGGGATGGCTTCCCACATGGCGAAGGTCATGGCATTGCGCTTTTCCGGCTGGTTGAAGATCATCCAGCCGATGCCGTCGCGCTTTTCGGCGATCATTTTGCCGCCGGCGTATTCTGTGGTGGTCATCGCTCTCGTTTCCCCGGTGTCATCATTGGTAGCCGAAAGGGAGCAGCCACCGGTGTCGAGCCCTTTGGGGCCGGCGGCACGCTTCAGTGGCAGATCAGTGGCGGATAAGACCTAGACGATGCCTTTGGTGCGGTAGGCGGCGATGGTGGCCTCGTCATAGCCGAGTTCGAACAGAACCGTGTCCGTGTGCTCCCCCTGTTCCGGCGTTGCAGTCCGGATATCATGAGGCGTCCGGGACAGGCGGATTGCCTGGTTCACGATCTCGAACTCGCCCATGCGCGGATGATTGACGGGCGTCGCCATTTCAAGGTGCTGAACCTGTGGATCGGCAAACATTTCTGCCATGTTATAAATCGGGCCACAGGGGACGCCCTTTTCCTCGAACAACTCCACCCAGTAGTTGCTCGGCTTGGTCTTCGTGACTTCAGCGATCACCGCGTTCATGTCCTTGCGGTTCTTGGAGCGTTTGGGGCCGGAATCGAAGCGCTCGTCCGTGATCCATTCCTCGTGGCCGACCGCTTTGCAGAAGCGCTCGTACATGGCCCCGCCGGCTACCGCGATATTGATGTGGCCGTCGGCGGTTGGGAAGACACCGGTCGGAATACTGGTCGGGTGGTCGTTGCCCGCCGTCTCCGGTATCTCCCGGTCTTTCAGGTAGCGCGCGGCCTGAAAGTCAAGCATCTGGATCTGCGCCTGCAAGAGGCTTGTGGTCACCCACTGACCTTTACCCGATTGTTCCCGCTCCAGCAGCGCCAGCAGGATGCCCTGGGCGCAGAACATG
>CAYYSC010000550.1:0-2378 GCA_964474065.1 uncultured Rhodospirillales bacterium
AGCGGTGGACCCAACGGGCAAACGTGCCGGAGTCACAGAGAATAACCGCCTCGTCGGGCACCTGCCGCTGCACCTCGGCCACACAGGCGGCAAGATCGACGTGACCATGCACTTCGACCGTGCCCGGCCGGGCGAAGCGGTCGTAGGCCGCGTGCAACTCGTCCCGCCAGGTCAAGCGCTCGGCGGAGGGCTTTGTCACCGCCTCGGCCAACGCCTGTAACGCGGGGACAACATCGGCCGCCGACGCAATCTCTGCCGTGCCGCGGGCGAGCACCTCGCGGTCCGGAAACACGTGAACCAGTTTCTGGTCAACACGCGGAATGGTGAATTCCTGGGTGGAGATGCCGTCGAGCCGGCAGCCCATGGCAATGATCAGGTCGGCCTCCTCGAACGCCTTGTTCTGAAAGCTCACCCGGTTGATTTCCAGATGCCCGGCATAGGCGCCGTGATCGTTCGGGAAGGTGTCCTGCCGCCGGTAGGCCGCTGCGACGGGGCAGCCGCTGGCCTCGGCAAAGGCGATGAGCGCGTCGTGAGCGTCATCGATGGCGATCATCTCACCCGCGATGAGGATCGGCTTACGCGCCGCGTTGATGAGCGCCGCTGCTGCGGTCACGTCGTCGGGCGCCATGCCAGCCCGGGGCCGCGGTCGGGCCGGCGGGACGGCCGCGCTGCCGGCATCGCCTTCCGTGATGTCTTTTGGCATGACCACTATCACGGGGCCCGGCCTCCCGGCGGTCGTCAGCGTCACGGCCCGTGACACCACCTCCGGGACATCAGCGGCGGATTCTGGCTCCAGGACGGCTTTCGCTATTTTGCCGAACATCTGATGATAGTCGACTTCCTGGAAGGCCTCCCGCCCCTTGGTCTTGGTTGGCACGTGACCGACGAACAGCAGCAGGGGCGTCGAGTCTTGCGCAGCGGTGTGGACGCCGATTGAGGCATTCGTCGCGCCCGGCCCGCGTGAGACGAAGCCGGCGGCCGGGCGGCCTGTCAGCTTGCCAAAGGCCTCGGCTGCGAAGGTAACGCCGCTCTCGTGCCGTGGCGTAACCAGCCGGATGGCATTGCCGGCATTCTGGATCGCCCGGAGGATTGGCAGGTAACTCTCGCCCGGCACGGAGAAGGCCGTGTCCACGCCATACTCGATCAGGGTTTGCACTACGGCCTGGCCGCCATCCATGGGAAATTCCTCGCGCGTTTCGTTATTTTGGAATCGGCCTTAGCCGGATCAGTTGCGGAAGGCCAGAGCCTCGATCTCTGTGGTCGGGATGCCGACGCTCTCGGCAGCGCGCAGCATTTCGCCCCAAGTCTCGGCGTCCACTGGAACGCCGTCCCGTTCCCGTTCGGCCCGGGTGAGGCGTTCGGGATCACCCGGTACGAGTACCGGCTCGGCGGGATTGGCGGGCGGCGAGGCTTTCACATGCGCCAGCGTGGCGTCGGTTTCGCTGTTGAAGAAGGCACGATCCACCAGCTGCATCGGATCGATGATGATAGAGAGCATGCCGTTCAGAATGGTGTCGTGCTCATGCGCCCGCTCCGGCCGGCACGTTCCGCCGCCGGAAAGCACGCCGCCGAACAGTTCGTTGATCACGGAAAGGCCGTAGCCCTTGTGCTCGCCCATCGCCCGGATCGCGCCCTTGGGCTTCGTGTACAAGGCATTCGGGTCCGTGGTCGGCTGCCCCTGATTATCGAGCAGATAGCCCTCCGGCATTTGCTCGCCCTTGTTCCTGGCCACCCGGACCTTGCCGCCCGCGACGATGCTGGTCGCGAAGTCAAGCACGGTCGGCGGATTGTTCTCCGTGCCTGGCAACACGGCGCAGTAGGGGTTGGTGGTGAACCGCGCATCGGTGCCGCGGAAAGGCGCTACCAGTCCGTCATGGCCGTGCACGTTCACATGGTGCATGGAGACCATACCCGCGGTAGCGCACTGCTCGCCCCAGGCGCCGATGCGGCAGAGATGGAAGCTATTGCGGATCGTCACCACGCAGACGCCGTGCTGCCTTGCCCGCGCGATGCCCATTTCCATTGCCTTCTTGCCGACGACTTGGCCATAGCCTTGGTTACCGTCGAGCACCAGCGTGGTGCCTCCATCGCTGACCACGGTGATTTCTGCGTTCGGCTTGAGTTCGCCCGTCGGGATACAAGCGATGTAGCGGGGCAGCATGCCGATGCCGTGGGAATCGTGTCCGGTGAGGTTGGCATCGACCAAGTTGTCGGCAACCTGTTGCGCTTCCGCTTCGGTGCTGCCGCTGGCGGACGCGATCGCGTGGCAGACGGCTCGGAGGTTCAAATGTTGGATGCTTGGCATTGGCGTTTCTTTGGGACCGGAGAGAGGTTTGTGCGCTGCGCTCCATGATAGCGGCGTGGTGTTACGGGTCCAG
>CAYYSC010000551.1:0-2371 GCA_964474065.1 uncultured Rhodospirillales bacterium
GTCGTTCGGCCAGATGGTGCGGTAAGGTATGCCGTCAACGCGCATGGCTTCAGCCTCCCAGGACGCGTCCCGCCACCGCGTCCAGCCGGGCAATGATTTCCGGGTCCCGGGCGTGGGGCGGGGTAATGATTGCCATATCGAGGGACCGGTGGCAGCCGGCATGGCACGCTTCGGTCCGGCCACTCAGGTGCGGGATGGTTTTCTGGACCAACGCCTTGGCCTTTTCGGCGTTCTCGCCCAACACTTTGATGACGGCGTCGACGCTGACATCGTCATGGTCCTCATGCCAGCAATCATAGTCAGTTACCATCGCCACGGTTGCGTAGCAAATCTCCGCTTCCCGCGCGAGTTTGGCCTCCGGCATATTGGTCATTCCGATTACACTGCAGCCCCAGGAGCGATAGAGTTCCGATTCGGCGCGGGTGCTGAACTGCGGTCCCTCCATCGTTAAATAGGTGCCGCTACGCCTCGCGTCGATCCCTGCTTGCTCTGCCGCCGTGCCGAGAGCATCCATCAGTCTGGAACAGGTTGGGTCCGCCATGGAGACGTGGGCGACGCAGCCGTGGCCGAAAAAGCTTTTCTGGCGGGCGAAGGTGCGGTCGATAAATTGGTCGACCAGCACAAAGGTGCCGGGCGGAAGGTCTTCTCTCAGCGATCCAACCGCCGACAGCGACAGGATCTCTGTCACCCCGCAGCGCTTCAATACGTCGATATTGGCGCGGAAGTTGAGATCGGACGGCGGAATGCGGTGACCGCGGCCGTGGCGGGGCAAAAAGACGAGTTTTTGGCCGTCCAGCTCCCCGTGCATCACGGCATCCGAGACAACGCCAAAAGGCGAATGAACGCGTTCCCAGCGGACATTCTCCAGGCCCGCAATGTCGTAAACGCCGCTGCCGCCGATAATGCCGATTACCGGCGGTGTTCCGGGTGTATGTGCCATCGCTCCACCTTTCCAATTTACGGGCGCGCAACAAAAAACGAGGCCGCCTTGTCAGCGGCCCCGTTCAACCTTCTGGGTATGGCTACCGCCAATCAGTGCTCGACGTCCGCCCAGACCTTCTTTTTCACGAAATAAAGCAAGACGGTCAGGATCAGCAAGAAGCCGACAACCTTCAAGCCGGTTTGCTTGCGCTCCTCCATGTGCGGTTCCGCGGCATAGGCAAGGAAGGTCACCACGTCCCGCGTCATTTGATCGACAGTTGCGGGAGTGCCGTCGGCGAACTCGATCAGATCGTCGTAGAGCGGCTGCGCCATGGCAATCTGATGGCCGGGGTATGCTTCGTTATAGTACATGCCCGGCATCACTTCCTCGCCGGCGGGCGGCTCGGAGTAGCCGGTCAGAAGCGCATAGAGATAATCCGGACCATTCGCCCGCGCCTTCGCTATCAGCGACAGGTCAACAGGATAAGCGCCGCCGTTCGCGGCCCTGGCCGCCTGTTCGTTCGGGAAGGGGGCCGGGAACCTGTCGGAGGCGAGCCGCGGTACGGACACCTGCTCACCTTCGTCGTTAATGATGGTCTTCTCGTCGAGCGAGGCAAGGGCGTCCACCGTTTCTGCCGGCAAGCCAATGCCTTCCAGATAGCGGTAGGACATCAGGTTCATGGCATGGCAGCCGGCGCATACCTGCCGATAGACCTGATAGCCGCGCTGGGCGCTTGCATTGTTGAATGTCCCGAAGATGCCTTCGAACGACCAATTCTGGTCTTCGTAGGTTAGTCCCGGGCCGGCAGCGTGGGCGGCTGGAGCCGACAGGCTCAGCGCTGCCACGGCCAGCGCCGTCTGAGCGAAGCGTAGCACACGCATTATTGCTTCTCCATCGGCTTGGCAGTCGCCACAACGGCTCCGGCCGGGCCTCCGCCCAACACCGGTTCGGCGATACTGGCTGGCGGCTGCTTGGTTTTCTCGAACAGGCCGAGATACGGGATAATCAGCAGGAAGTGAGCGAAGTAGTAGGCGGTTGCCAGGCGGCTCCACACCACGAACTCAATGCCAAGCCAAGTATCATCTGGCGAGTTTGCGCCGCACCAGCCAAGCAGGATGCAGTCCGCGAACAGAACCCAGAAAAACCACTTATAGGCCGGGCGGAACCGCGCGGACCGCACCGGCGAACGGTCAAGCCAGGGCAGGATGAACAGGACCGCAATCGCCGCGAACATGGCGATGACGCCCATGAGCTTGTCGGGGATCGCGCGCAGGATTGCGTAGAACGGCAGGAAGTACCATTCCGGCACGATGTGCGCCGGCGTCTGCAGCGGGTTGGCTTCGATATAGTTATCCGGATGCCCCAGGTAATCCGGCGCGAAGAAGACGACGGCGGCAAAGATCGTCAGGAAGACCCCGAGCCCCAGATAATCCTTCACGGTGTAATAGG
>CAYYSC010000552.1:0-2357 GCA_964474065.1 uncultured Rhodospirillales bacterium
GTCGCGTAAGTCGTGACGGAACCGTTGAGCGCCAGACACTTCACCGTGGTGGCCAAGTTTCCGCCGAAATCCACCTCCACGATATGATCGACGCCCTTTCCGCCAGTCAGGTCGAGCACTGCCTGGCCGATATCCCTCTCGCGGTAGTTCAGCACCGCATCTGCGCCTGCCGCTTCCGCTTCCGCGGCCTTCGCCGGACCGCTGACCGTCGCAAATACGGTCGCGCCGTTCCACTTGGCAAGCTGGATCGCATAGTGCCCCACGGCCCCCGCGCCGCCCGTCACGAGCACGGACTTGCCAGAGACCGGCCCCTCCGAGAACACGCCATAGTGGGCGGTCATGCACGGAATGCCGAGGCAGGCCCCCGCTTCGAAGCTCACCTCCCCCGCCAGCGTTGTAACCAGGCGAGCATCCAGCGCGATATACTCCGCCGCAGTGCCATGGGTACGCCCGAGGCGCTGGCCGTTGAATAGCCAGACGCGTTGGCCGAGCCATCCCTCCCCGACACCCGCACCAACCTGATCGACTACGCCCGCACCGTCGCTGTTCGGGATGACGAGTGGCCCGTCCATGATGGCGTACCGGCCAGCGCCCAAGCGGCGTTTCACATCCGCCGGATTGATGCCGGAGGCATGCAGCTTGACCCGCACCTCTCCCGGACCCGCGGTCACGGTCGGCTGCTCGCCTACCTGCAGGACCTCGCGCGCCGAGCCCAATCGCTCATACCATGCTGCACGCATTGTTAATGCTCCTCCCTTTCTCTCGGCGGCTCCATTTCGGCCGATCCGAGCCTGGCTGTCCAGGCTGAGGCGTCGCGGCGTCTTGCGGTAAGTAGGCCCGGCGGCCTTATTGAGCAGCTGATGCAATCGCGAAAGGCTGCAGCAATGGCCGCCATCGAACCGGTTCCCGCAAAATTCCATACATCCGACGGCCTCCGCCTCGCCGCCGACCGCTGGGGCCAGGGCGGGCGCGTCGTCCTGCTGTTCCACGGCGGCGGCCAGACGCGCCACGCCTGGGGTGGCGCAGCGGAGCGTCTGGCGAAGAGCGGCTGGTGCGCCTACACCATCGACCAGCGCGGCCACGGCGAGAGCGACTGGTCGCCGGGAGGGCGCTACGCCATCGATCATTTCGCCCAGGACCTCCGGGACTGCTGCGCCGCCTTCGAGACGCCCCCGCCGGTCGTCGGCGCCTCGCTCGGCGGCATCTCCGCCCTGCTCGGCCAGGGGGAGAGCGAGAAAACGGTGCTCTCCGCCCTGGTGCTGGTGGACATCACGCCCCGCGTTGAGCGGGCAGGCGTCGAGCGCATCATCAGTTTCATGGCGGCGCGGGCGGAGACCGGCTTTGCCGATCTGGAGGAGTGTGCGGACTACGTCGCTTCCTATTTGCCGCACCGGAAACGGCCGAAAGACACCTCCGGCCTGCTGAAGAACCTGCGGCTGCGGGAGGACGGCCGCTACTATTGGCATTGGGATCCGCGCTTCGTCACCGATGCCGACAAACGGATGGAGGACCGGGACCCCGACCGTATGATCGCCGCGGCGCGCAACATCAAGTGCCCGACCCTGCTCGTGCGCGGTGGCTCCAGCGATCTGGTTTCGGAGGAAGCGGCCCGGGAGTTCCTGGCTATCGCGCCCCAGGCGGAATACGTGGACGTTTCCGGTGCGGGCCACATGGTGGCGGGCGACAAGAACGATGCTTTTGCGGACGGCGTGCTCGCTTTCTTGGACAAGGTCCGAATGCCCCGGTAGGCTGGGTCGCTTGAGCAAGGAGTCCATCCCATGACCCGCCGCCTGATCTCCTCCGGATCCTTTTTGGAAGAAAGCGCCGGTTATTCCCGCGCCGTCGTCGACGGGGACTGGGTGTTCGTCTCCGGCTGCACCGGCCAGGAGTATGGCACCGGCACGATCGTCGCAGGCGTCGCCGCGCAGACCCACCAAACGTTCCAGAACATCGAATGGGCGCTGAACGAGGCCGGCGCCTCGCTCAAGGATGTAGTGCGCGTCACCTACTACATAACCGAGCGGGCCGACGTGCCGACGGTGTTGCCGATTTTCGGCCAGTATTTCGGAGACATCCGCCCCGCCAGCACGTTGATCGTCTGCGGTCTGGTACGGGAAGAGTTGAAGATCGAAATCGAGGTCACTGCCCGCCTGCCGCAAACCGGATAGGGAGTCCGATCTCATGCCCACTGTTTTCATCACCGGCGCCAACCGGGGCATCGGCCTCGGCCTGACGCGCGTCTATGCCGCCGACGGCTGGAAGGTCATCGCAACCGCCCGCAATCCAGCCGAGGCTACGGAGCTTGCCGCCGTCTCGGGGGACGTCTCCGGGGACGTCACCGTGGAGAAATTGGACGT
>CAYYSC010000553.1:0-2355 GCA_964474065.1 uncultured Rhodospirillales bacterium
GTAACAAGCGGGGCATCGCCCTCGATCTGAAAAGCGAGGAAGGACGGGCAGTCGCTCACAAGCTGATCAGCCAGGCCGACATGCTATTCGAGAATTATGGTCCCGGCACGATGGAGCGGCTCGGTTGCGGTTATGATCAGGTGAAGCACCTGAATGAGGGTCTGATCTACGGGGCACTCAAGGGCTTTCTATCGGGTCCTTATGAGAACCGTCCGGCCCTGGACGAGGTGGTGCAGTTCATGGGTGGGCTCGCCTACATGACGGGACCCCCGGGAAGGCCTGTCCGGGCAGGGACGAGCGTCATCGATATGATGGGCGGAACCATGGCAGTCGTGGGCGCGCTCGCCGCGTTGGAGGAGCGCAAGCGCACCGGCAAGGGCCAGTATATCAAGAGCGCTCTTTTCGAAAGCACCGCCTGGCTGATGACGCAGCACATGGCGGGCGAGTTGATCACCGGGCGCGAGATGCCGCCGATGCCGGCACGGGAAGGGGCCTGGGCGGTCTATGAACTGTTCGAAACGAAAGAGGGCGAACAGGTTTTCATCGGCATTACCAGCGACAATCACTGGCAGCGTTTCTGCAAAGAGTTCGGACGCGAAGATCTGTTGGACCATCCCGACTATGCGTCGAACGAAGCGCGGGTGCAGATGCGGCCGACCCTCTTGCCGTTGGTGGCGGAACTGGTGAAGCCCTATACCACCGCCGAGATCGTGGAGATTGCGGAGCGCATCGGCATTCCCTTTGCCCCTGTTGCCCGCACCAGAGACCTGCACGAGGACCCGCACCTGAACGCCGGTCCGGGCATGCTCCCTGTCGACCTGCCAACAGGGGGCCAGGCCAAGCTGCCACGCCTGCCGATTGAAATGGACGGCCACGACCTCGGTCTGATCCGGCAGCCGCCGAAGCTGGGCGAGCACACGCGGGATATCATGCTGGAAGCCGGCTACTCCGCGGCGGAAATCGAGGGACTGGCGGACCAGGGCGCGGTAATGCTTGGCGGCTGAGCCGAAGGGGTTACACTTCCGGGCAAGAAGCCAACGCCTTTCCGACAGGAAGCGCCCATGACATCCAAGAATGCTCCGCCGCTCGACGGCCTGCTCGTACTCGACTTCACCCGCGTGATTGCCGGCCCTTATCTCACCCAGATGCTGGGTGATCTTGGCGCGGAGATCATCAAGATCGAAGACCCGCGCGGCGGTGACGATTTCCGCCACTACAATCCGCCAGGCCGCACGGGCGATGCGCCTTTTTTCCTGGGCCTGAACCGGAACAAGAAAAGCGTGCTCGTCGATCTGGCCCGCGAAGAGGGGCGGGCGGCATGCCGGGCATTGGCAGCCAAAGCGGACATCCTCGTGGAGAATTTCCGCCCGGATGTGATGGCGAAGTATGGTCTGGATTACGAGTCCCTTCGGATCGAGAACCCCAGGTTGATCTATTGCTCGATTTCCGGCTACGGGCACTCGTCGCCGTTTCGGCTGGTCGCTGGCTACGATCCCATCGCCCAGGCGGAGACGGGCATGATGTATCTGACGGGTCCGGAAGGCATCGAGCCGCAAAAGGCTGGCGCCTCAGCCGCCGATAGCTTCACCAGCCTGCATGCCGGCATGGCGCTCATGGCGGCGCTGCAAGCGCGGCACCGGACAGGCGAAGGCCAGCACGTCGATGTTTCCCTGTTCGACTCTATGCTGGCGGCCACCGGCTACGCCGCCATGTATCCGCTGATGCTGGGCCAGGACATGCCGCGGGCCGGCAATGGCTCCGTCGTGCTGGTGCCGATGGGCTCGTACCAATGCGCGGATGGGCAGTTGTTCATCGTCGTCGGCAATGACCGTCAGTACGCCCGTTTCTGTGAGGCGCTGGAGCGGCCGGACCTCGCGTCCGACCCACGCTACGCGACGATCCGCGACCGGCTGGCAAACCGGGAGACCTTGGAGCCGGAAGTGGTTGCCCAGCTCCGGACCCGCCCGCGGGAGGAATGGGTGGCGCGCCTGCGCACAGCCGGTGTGCCGGCGGGAGCGGTTCGCACTCCCAAGGAAGCCGTTGTGTCACCGGAAGCAAAAGGGCGGGAGATGCTGCAGCCGGTTACCCACGAGGGCCGAAGCCAGGACGTCGTCTGGACCCCGTTCCGGCTCTCCGCCACACCCTCCCGGAAGCCTGGCCGGGTACCGTTGCTCGGGGAGGATACGGACGAAGTTTTGGGGGAAATGTTGGGTTATGACGCGGAACAGGTGAAGGCGGTTAAGGGCGGCTGACGCCGCCCCTAACCAATTCCCGTCCTGCTTTACGACGGCACGGCCAGCGCCGGTTTCTCCCGTCCCAGATAGGCAAGCAGCACCCCGGGCGCGGCGATGATCA
>CAYYSC010000554.1:0-2344 GCA_964474065.1 uncultured Rhodospirillales bacterium
ATCATGCGGCTGAAGGAAAAGCTCGGCAGCCGCGGCATGCCGAGCGGCGAGGTTGTCCTCGACGGGGCGGAGGCGCACCTGATCGGCGAGGAAGGCAACGGCATCAAGCAAATCATGCGGACGGTGAACTTCTCACGCCTCAGCCACGGCGTGAGAGCGGCGGCGATGATGCGGCGCTGTTGGAACGAGGCGAAAGCGGCGGCAGAGAGCCGGGTCGTCTTCGGCACCACGATCGCCGATTTCCCGCTGATGCGCCGCCAGCTCATGAAGATCCTGGTGCCGACGGAGCAGGCCCTATCCGCCTTTCTGTTCTCGGGTTGGGTGATGGAGTTGGAGAATCAGGGCGACAGCCGCGCCAAGCAGGCGGTCAGGCTGATCACGCCGATCTTCAAATTCCGCGCCTGCCGGGACAACGTCCCGGTCGCGACCGGTGCGATGGAGGTGCGGGGAGGCAACGGCTATATCGAGGACTGGATCAACCCCCGTTTGGTGCGGGATGCCCATGTCGGCTTGTTGTGGGAAGGCACGTCCAATATCAACGCGCTGGATGTCGTGACACGAGCCGTTCCGAAGGAAGACGCCCATATCGCGCTGCGTGATATCTTGCAGGAACGCATCTTAGCGGCCACCGCCATGCCGTCTGCATTCCGGGAACGTCTGGAAGCGCAAGTCAATCGCGCCGTTGATTTCGCCGGAAAGGTGGCGGCGAGTGGCTCGAACGAGCGGTATGCCCGGCTGGCGGCGGGCGCGCTCTACCACGCGATGACGGCGGCCTTGCTGGCCGTGGAGGGTGCTACGGCTGGCGCCGAAACTGTCGGCGATGCCCGCCGGCTCCTGCTCTCCCGAATGGTGATCGAGCATCGGCTGGCGGCTCAGGACCCTCTCGCCATGAGCGACTCGGCATTCGAGGAAGCCGCGGAAGCGCTGCTGTTGTCCGAGTCCCCCGTGTCCCTGAGCGAGGCCCAACGCGTTTTGGCGCTCTAGAGGGGTCGGCTCAGGCCCAAAAGGTTGCGCCGCCCAGCAGATACTGGGCGGCGCGGGTGCTGGGTTGATCGTAAGGCCTACTGATCGATCCGTGCTTCTTCGACCGGGTAGCCGAGACCACCCTGGTGGCCGAACGCACCCTGGTGGCAGGCGCTGCAAGCGCTCATCACATCAATCGCCTGCGGCTGACCGTTGGGTCCGACCATCATATAGTACCAGTCATCTGTCTCCGGCGATTTGCCGGCTTCGACTTTTTCCATCAGGAACAATGGCCCTGGCGAAACCTTGCCCTGGTCGTTCACGGAAAACGATTCCTTCGCGATCACCGTGCCGGCCGGAATATTCGGGTCCTCCTGGTATTTCAGGTATTCGTCCGCTCCAGGCTCGCTGACCCAGGTCAACAGGAAACGCCCGCCGTGCACGCCGGGCGCCGCCGGGAATTGGCTGGCTGCGGTCCAATCCCTGTAGTTATTAACATAATCTTCCGGTATCCAGCGCTTTCCGCCCTCTTTATAATCCGCATGCAGCTGGTCAGCGATGCACTGGTAGACGTTCTGGGCCTCGGCGCCGGTCAGTTCGCTTCCTGGCTTTCCAGGATCGCAATTTTGCTGGGCAGCGCTGGCGACATTCGTTTCGGCGTTGCCGCATGCGGCAACGAGAAACAGGCCGCCGGCAGCGATGGTCGCATGGAACGAGTTCCGCATGGTTTCAATCCTCTTGGGTCTGCCCTCTTGGGTCTGCTTTACGCTGTCGAACGGCCGCTACCGTTAGGAGCCGGCCACGACCTCGGCAACAGCGTATGGCCCGGTTCTCTCGCGGTAAAATCACATCGGCTCACGTGTCTGTGTGTTGCAGTATGCCCCGCCCCTCAGGGTCGTCATCCGGTCCGGGAACACCTATATCTGGACGTCAGAGTAGGCTTGGTCAGCATGGAGCGCCGGGATCCAGGCAAAATGGGAGACGTCATGAACACCGCAACCAGCGCCACATTTCCCTTCGACAACAGCTATGCACAGCTGCCGGACCGTTTTTATGCGCGCCTCGATCCCGCACCGGTGAAGGCACCACGGCTGATCAAGCTGAACGAGGCACTGGCGCGGGAACTCGGTCTCGATGCGGCCGCCCTCAACACGCGGGAAGGGGTGGAAATCTTTGCGGGTAATCGGACGCCGGAGGGCGCCTTCCCGCTGGCAATGGCTTATGCCGGCCATCAATTCGGTGGCTGGGTTCCCCAACTTGGCGACGGTCGGGCAATTCTGCTTGGGGAAGTGGTCGATCGGAATGGACGACGGCGTGACATTCAGCTGAAGGGATCGGGACGGACGCCGTATTCCCGCATGGGCGATGGCCGGGCGCCGCT
>CAYYSC010000555.1:0-2344 GCA_964474065.1 uncultured Rhodospirillales bacterium
GATACGCTGCGTATCGAAACGCGGCCAACCTTTGGACCCATCCGGCATCTGGGACCGGTGCTGCGACTGTCGGAAACCCCGGCCCGCTGGGAGCGGCCCACTCCTGTACTCGGCGGCAACCGGCCAGAATGGCTGCCTGGAGGCACGGCAACGCGAGCAGCCGAATAGAAACAGGGGCAGACGCTGGCAGGCGCTCGCCTCCTTACCCTCCGAGCGCCTGCCTGAGTGAATGACACACCTGGGCCTGCGCCGTAATGGCGTCGTCAACGTCCGGCGCCATGCCGAAGAAGCCATGGATCATGCCGGGGTAGAACAAATGTTCCACCGGCACACTGGCCTTGCGGAGCGCATCAGCGATTGCATTGCCATCATCGCGCAGCACGTCGCATTCCGCCACGACGACGATCGCCGGAGCAACACCCTCAAAACTCGCTGCGCGAATGGGCGAAGCGCGCCAGTCGCCGACATCCGGCGGGCCGCTGACATAATGGTCGACGAACCATTCCATGGCATTGCGGGTGAGAACACCGTACCCCTCGGCAAACTGGGTATAGCTTTCCGTGGCGAAGGTGCAATCGGCAACCGGATAGATCAACACTTGTGCCTTCAAGGCGGGAGCCCCGGCATCGCGCGCCAGCAGGGCCACAACGGCGGCAAGATTTCCGCCCGCACTGTCGCCGGCGACGGCAAGGCAAGCGGGATCCGCGCCGAGGGTGTGGGCGTTTTCCGCCAGCCACCGCAACCCCGCCCAGCAATCATCGACCGCTGCCGGGAACTTGTGCTCCGGTCCCATGCGGTAGTCGACAGAGACGACAACCGCCCCTGCCCCGGCACAGAGGTTCCGGCAAATCGTATCGTGGCTGTCCAGCCCGCCGATCACGAAGCCGCCGCCGTGCAAGTAGAGCACCGCTCCCCTCGATCCTTCAGGGCCAGCGTCCTCGGCCTTAGGCCAGTAGATCCGCGCTGGAACTTCGCCCGCTGGACCGGGTATGGTGCGGTCCTCGCTTCGGTCGATCGGGGCAGGCACGCCGCCGCGGGCACGGACCATGGCGTCCATCTGGTCACGGGCAGCCCCCGGGCTGAGCGTGTGCAGCGGCGGCAGGTTGGCTTCTGCCAGTGCCTGGAGCGCTTTCTCTATCTGCGGGTGTAGACGCATAAGGTCAGTCTCCGGTTACGCGGCAGCGCTGGTTTGCCAAGACGTGCCCGAGACCGGTTCGAGGCGGAAACCCTCGTACCCGTTCGCCGCGATCTCATCGCACTTCTGCCGGTAGTTCCCGACGCCGCCAATGTAGGGCATGAACACGCGAGGCTTGCCGGGAATGTTGGCGCCCATGTACCAGCTTGCGGCCTTGGGATAGAGCGTCTTGTAAGCAACCGTGATGCCATGCTCGACCCAGGCATCCTCGGCGGCCTGATCAGCCTCCATCTCGCCGATATTGTTCTCACGCAGGTAGGCTAGGCAGTCACTGATCCAATCGACGTGTTGCTCGATGGACACCATCATATTGCTGAGCACCGAAGGGCTGCCGGGACCGGTGATCGTGAACATGTTGGGGAAACCGGCGGTCATCAGGCCCAGATAGGTCCGCGGTCCAGCCTCCCACTTTTGCTCCAGAGTGAGGCCATGCCGCCCCCGAACGTCGATCTTCAAGAGGGCGCCGGTCATGGCGTCGAAGCCGGTCGCGAAGATAATAGCGTCAAATTCGTGCTCTTCCTCGCCAGCCAGCACACCCTTCGGCGTGATCTCATGGATCGGGTTCTTGTTGATGTCGACCAAGCGGACATTGTCGCGGTTGAAAGTCTCGAAATAGCCACTGTCGGCGCAAATCCGCTTCGTGCCGATAGGGTAGTCCTTGGCTACCAGCAATTCTGCTGTTTCCGGGTCCTCCACGATGCCGCGGATCTTCTCGCGCACGAACTCGGCCGTGGCGTCATTGGCGGCCTGGTCTGTTGCAATGTCCTTGAACGAACTCATGAAGCGGGTGCCGCCAACGGCCCAGCGATCCTCGAAGATCTTGCGCCGCTCCTGTTCCGATACCTCCAGAGCCGACAGGTTCGACTGGTCGAAAAAGTTGCCGACGCGGGTGTAGCGCATGATCTCGCGCCGTTGCCGGTAGTTGTCCTTCCACTCCCGCTCATATTCCGGCGTCATCGGCTTGGTGCGTGCCGGGATCGAGTAGTTCGGCGTTCGCTGGAATACGGTCAGGTGTTTGGCTTGCTCCGCAATTACCGGGATCGCCTGGATGCCGGAGGAACCGGTGCCGATCACGGCCACGCGCTTGCCGCTCAGGTCCACGCCTTCGTGCGGCCACTCACCAGTGTGATAGGTTGGCCCTTGGAAGGT
>CAYYSC010000556.1:0-2338 GCA_964474065.1 uncultured Rhodospirillales bacterium
GTCCAGCAGTTGCCAGAAGGTCGCCTTGCAGGTGGCCTGCACGTTCCGCGCCCAGTCGTACCGCTCCCGCGAGTCGGAGCCGCCGCGCGCAATATACTCTTTCAGGGCGGTGGAGAGCTTGTCTTCGTGGCAGGTGCGCTCATAGGCGAGGCCGCGCCACGCCTCGAACGCCATAATGATTTCCTGCGCTTCCAGGGAATCCCTGAAGGCGGGCGGCAGATTGATTTCGACCGCAGAGCCGCCCGCGGCCTTGACCCGCTCGAGCATCTCTTTCATCGCCTCGCGGGTGCCGGGCTCGGCCTCCTCCCAGATATGTGTCTTGCTCCAGGCGAACGCGGGTGCCTGCGTGACCGTGGTGAGCGGTTTGACCGCCACGCCCTCCATGACGGACGCAAAAGCATTCGCGTCCTGGACCGAGCGGGACATGCAGCCGATGGTGTCCAGCGACTCCGCCAGCACTTTCATGCCGTTCCGCATGATGCGCCCGTGCGTGGGCTTGTACCCGACCACGCCGCAATAGCTCGCCGGCCGGATGACGGAGCCCGCCGTCTGTGTCCCGATTCCGAGCGGCACCTGGAAGTCGCCCACCGCGGCCGCCGACCCGCTGGAGGAGCCGCCGGGTGTCCGGGTCGGGTCGTGCGGATTCCGGGTCGGGCCCGGATTGCGCATGGCGAACTCGGTCGTCACCGTCTTGCCCATGACGACCATGCCGGCCGCGCGCAGCATGGCGACGCAAGCTGCGTCGCTCGCCGGGCGGTTCCCCTTGTAGATGGGGGAACCGCATTCGGTCGGCATGTCATGGGTGTCCAGAATGTCCTTCACGCCGACGGGAACGCCGTGCAGAAGCGAGCGCGGCCGCTCCCTGTCCCGCTCCCGCGCCTCCGCCAGCGCTTGTTCCGGGTCCAGATGCGCCCAGGCCAGGACGGCGCCGTCCCGTTCTTCGATCCGTTCGAGCAGCGACTGCACCAGCTTTTCGGAGGTCAGACGGCCGGCGGCAATCTCTTGCGCGGCATCCAGGGCGGTCAGGCGGGTAGGATCGGACATAAGGTCGGTCTCGCGTTGTTGGCTTGTCGGCTTGGCTGCGCCATAGTTTGCCGTGCTTCGGCGTACCGCGCCAAGCCCGTTCCTCCTCTGCCAGGAAGCCTGCGCGCTCATGACCGTCTCCATTCCCGCCGAAACCCTGCATCGGCAGATCGAAGCCATCCTTACCGCCTGGGGTGTTTCGGCCGCAGCCGCCGCTACCGCAGCCGACGCCCTGACGGACGCCGACCTGCACGGGGTCGATTCTCACGGCATCGGCCTGGTGCCCATGTACGACCAGCGCCGGACCGCTGGCCGCATCAATGTAAGCGCCGAGCCAAGAGTTGTTCGGGAGAAAGCGGCCGTCGCGCTGATCGACGCGGACAAATCGCTGGGGCACCCCGTCTCGGTGATGGCGATGGACCTTGCCTGCCGGAAAGCGCGGGATACGGGGGTGGCGCTGGTTGGCGTGCGCAACTCCAACCATTTCGGCGCCGCCGGCTATTATTCCCGCCAGGCTGCCAAGGCCGGGCTGATCGGGATGGCCATGACGCACGCCCCTGGACCGGCCATCGTGCCCACCTTCGGACGGGATGCCGCCATCGGCACCAACCCGATCGCCTTCGCGGCGCCGGCGGAGAGGAACAAGCCGTTTGCGCTCGACATGGCGACCTCAACGGTGGCGGTGAACAAGCTGCGCAATGCCTACCGCCGGGGCAAGCCGATCCCGGAAGGCTGGGCAATGGACGAGGCGGGCCACCCGACCACGAACGCGGAAACGGCGTTCAAGGCACGGCGTGTGACGCCCGTCGGCGGCACACGCGAGCTCGGCAGCCACAAGGGCTACGGGCTTGCCATGATGGTGGAGATCCTTTGCGCCGTGCTCACCGGCGCCTGGAGCGAGCCCGGCGAGCGGGACGCCGAGGGGCGCCCGGTCAAGAGCGCGACGCAGACCGGCCATTTCTTCCTCGCCATCGACCCTGCGCATTTCCGCGAGGCGGACGCGTTCGGCGAGGATCTCGACCGCATGATCGACATGCTGCACGCGACCCCGCCCGTCGATCCCGCCCGTCCGGTGCAGGTGGCGGGCGACCCGGAATGGGCGACGTTCGAAGAACGGTCGCGCGAGGGCGTTCCCCTGCCCAAAACCCTGCTCGACGAGCTGCGCGAGGTCGTGGGGCGCTGCAATGCCCCATGGCTGCTGGGGGGATAGGACACGGTATCCGATAGTCCTTACATCATCCCGGCAGGCCCGCATCGATCCTTTCCTGCCTGGCCCATTGGACTGCCCGACTGGCCGGCCAATCGCCGGTCAGCA
>CAYYSC010000557.1:0-2333 GCA_964474065.1 uncultured Rhodospirillales bacterium
CTCAAATGACATCTATGCGCAGATCGGCATTGTGTTGCTGATTGGCCTCGCCTCGAAGAATGCGATCCTGATTGTCGAGTTCGCCATGGAGCAGCGGCGACAGGGCCTCAGTATCATCGACGCCGCAACGTCTGCCGCACGCCTCCGCATCCGGGCGGTGCTGATGACCGCCTTTTCGTTTTTGCTCGGTCTGCTGCCGCTGGTGTTTGCCAGCGGCGCCGGCGAGGCGACGCAGAAGGCAGTCGGCACGGGCGTATTCGGCGGCATGCTGGCCGCATCCACTATTGGAGTGTTCTTGATCCCCATGCTCTATGTGATCTTCCAGTGGACGCGGGAGGCCGTGAAGAGCCGGATCGGGATGGGACCAAAGCCGGAGCCGGAACCCTTATCGCCGCGGGAAGCCGGGCACGTTGCGGAGTAGCCTGCGCGGCTACTGGACGCCCGCCCGCTTTGCGCCGGCCTTCGCCGCCAGCGAGGCCGCGAGGAACTGGTCGATACCGCCGTCCAGCACCGCCTGGCTGTTGCCCGTTTCGACGTTCGTGCGAAGGTCCTTTATCATCTGATAGGGCTGTAGCACGTAGCTGCGGATCTGATGCCCCCAGCCGATATCGGCCTTGTCGGCCTCTGTTGCTTCTGCCTGTTCCTCGCGCCTTTTGAGTTCCAACTCGTAGAGCCGCGCCTTCAACATTTCCATGGCAGTGGCCCGGTTGCGGTGCTGGGAGCGGTCATTCTGGCATTGCACGACAATGCCTGTGGGCTCGTGGGTGATCCGGACCGCGGAGTCCGTCCGGTTCACGTGCTGGCCGCCGGCGCCGCTGGCGCGGTAGGTGTCGATCCGCAGGTCTTTGTCCTCAATCTCCACCTCGATCGATTCGTCGACGACCGGGTACACCCAGACGGATGAGAAGCTGGTATGCCGGCGGGCCTGACTGTCGAAGGGAGAGATGCGCACTAGCCGGTGCACACCGCTCTCCGTTTTCAGCCAACCATAGGCATTATCGCCGTTGATGCGCAGCGTGACGGATTTGATGCCTGCTTCTTCGCCGGCGCTCTCCTCCAGCAGGTCGACCTTGTAGCCGTGCTTCTCCGCCCAGCGCGTATACATTCGGGCCAGCATCTGGGCCCAATCCTGGGCCTCCGTTCCGCCGGCGCCGGCGTGGATTTCGAGATAGGCGTCGTTCGCATCGGCCTCGCCGGACAGCAGCGATTGCAGCCGGGCCTGCTGCACTTCATCGCGCAGCCGGTAGAGGTCGTCCTCGGCGGCAGCCACCGTTTCGGCGTCGTCCTCTTCCTCGCCCAACTCGATCAGGCCGATGCAATCCTCCAGCCGGGCCTCGAGGGCGCGGTAGCCATCCAGCGACGAGGCAAGCCGGTTCCGTTCGCGCATCAGTTTTTGCGCGTTGTCCGGATTGTTCCAAAGGTTGGGATCTTCGGCGAGGGCGTTCAGTTCGGAAAGGCGTTCGTTGGCGTTATCCCAGTCAAAGATGCCTCCGCAGGATAGAGAGCGCTTCGCGGGTTTCGTCAACGACGGCTTGGGTTTCGGCGCGCATGGTGGCTTCCTCGTCAGGGGTAGGGATGTCAGATGCTTGGATAACCTAATTATTTAGGAAAACAGACCCGCCTGAGCAATGGGGCGGAAGCGAGCATGATCACTTGCTTCCACTCATCCCGGATGGCGTCGCCTCGCATTGGTCAGGCCAGCTTCCGTCCGTTGTCTGGGTTCGGGCGCTGGCCACATCGGGCTCTCCGGCTTCGTCCCCTACACCGTCAGCCGATCCTGGATCCAGCCCTCGGCGGTGGCACGAGCGGGAGCTTGGGTGATGGCCGTCACTTCCCGTCAATGGCGGGGCAGTGACAGTCTCTCTTCAACAACGGTGACGGAAAGAGGCTGTTTGCTAGCAGAGACTATGACAATACCGTCCGCTTATCGACCGACAACCGCACGGAGAGACATTCCATGAAGCGCAATCGCCTGCTCGCCGTGAGCCTGTTCACGAAGGCCGCATTGGCGGTTGTGTTCGGCTTTTACGTCTCAGATGCCAGCGCCATGCCCGCCGGCGTCTCCGCCGCCAGCTACGAAATTACTCAGGAAAGCGGTTTCGGCACGCCGGACGTCACGGACAGCTTCGGTCCGACACCGTTCCCCGTCTGGCCGCCGTCCGGTGCATGTGACCGGATGCTCGCGGACGAGAACAATACCAGCAGAGGCACCGGGGGCGCCGGCCGCCTCTGGAACGCGGTGAACATAATCGGCGGCAGGCGCATGCTCGCGAGCCTATCCCAGGATTGGGTGGATGCGCCGGCGCACGAGGCGGCGGAGCTCACCATGGACT
>CAYYSC010000558.1:0-2331 GCA_964474065.1 uncultured Rhodospirillales bacterium
TGCCGTCAAAAAACAGATACGGATACCGGGCATCGGTCAGCGCCTGGGGGGTGACGTTGGCGCCACTTGGCAGCGGTTGCTGGTAATTCCGGTAGCGGTCGCACACCACCGCATCCTCCGCCAGCACGTGCCCTTCCGATGTGATCGCCACCCCCTTGCCGATGTGGACCCGGCCATTGCTGTCAACATCGAGGCCGAAACCGCACATCACGCCGATGCCGATAAGGGCACGACGGGTGAGGCGGTCCTGCTGGTCCAAAAAGATGCGCAGATCGTTCAAATGATCGGCGGTCAACGCCTGGTTCGGCATGAAGACGGGAATGGTGTCTTGCAGCATGGCGGCTTCCCTCAGAACAGGCCGAGATTCGTGGCGCCGAGGCGCACGATGGATTGGTCCTCGCCCTCGTCGCAGTCGTGCAGCGTCGCGGGCGGATAAACGGTGCGCAGGCTTTCCAGCGTTGCGATAAGCGTGTTGAGCGCAATGGTCCGCGCCAGCCCGTCGGCATCCGGGTCTTGCGCAAGGATCAGCCAAGCACGCCAATCGCGATCGAGGGCGCGCATCTGTTCGGTACCCACCCAGCAGATCTGCGGCACAATGTGCGCCGGCGTTTCCTCGCGGATGAGTTGTTCGGCGTAGCGGCGGAAATTCAGATCCTGGAAGCGGCGCGGCCAGTAGGGCAGCACCACGTGCAGACGGAAGGAATACGGGTCTTCCTCCCCGCAAAAGCTGCAGTCCTCCGGCAGGCATACCTGCATCAGCCGGTCGCCGGACTGGCGAGGGCGCAACAGGATGTGCTCAATAACGTGCAGCCCTTCGTTATCGCAGAGAGGCCCCTGCAGCAGCTCATCGTAGCGCAACACGATCTCACGAGCCCGCCGCGCAGCCTCGCCAGCGTTTGCGAACTGCGTGTCATGGGTCAACACTGCGCCTTCCCCGTCCTCCAGCCGTAGAACGACAGCGTTCACCCCGCCGGACGTATCGATGACGTAGGCATCTTCCTGCCGCAGGCGCTCAAAAATGGGACGGGCGGCATCTAGTGCCGCAGCCTCGTTCGGGAAGGTCTCCTGGCTGCGGAACAACGGACTGCCAGACGCATCCTCGACCTGCACATGCCAGGCTCCGCCGTCATCTTGCGCCGAGATCAAGGCATCGAAGAGCGCGGCGCAATGAAGATCGCGGCGGGTATAGTCCGCAATCCCCAATAGCCGCGCCACGCGTTTTTGCAGGCCCGGAACATTGCCCGTATCCCAGATGCGGGCCGGGTCTCCGGGGCGGTAGTTGAAGCCGAGGCTGCGCTCCCGGCTCAGCACTGGCGCTTCGGCCAAGAATCCCGCCTTGTCGGCGATCAGTTCCTCTGCCGTGCCAAGACTGTCTCCCGCCAAGTCGAAGCTCATCAGCGCGTAATCCGCAAAGCGTTCGGCGAAGCGGGCCAGCAGGTGGTCCAGGGACCGCGAGCGCCGATCCAAGTAGGTTTCCTCGCTCTCTGTCAGCCGGGCGCGGTAGACGTCGCCCTGAAGACGTGGAGGGTCGACGTAGAACTCGGCATCAAAATCGCCCGAAGTCCCGGCGGCTTGGTCGAAATAGGGCGGGAAGTACGAGCGGCCCAGCACCGGATCCGGCGACAGCAATCGTCGTACGTTGGCAAGCTGGCCCAGATAGTCTGCCAGGAGCCAATCGAAATGCGTGAGAAACGCCTTCAGTTGGCGGGCTTGCGCTACACGCCCTTCGCTCGCCTCGCTCGGCAAGCCGACGCGGCCAGCGCCGTAGACGCGGGGCAAATCATCCTGAATAGAATAAAGCGCGTCCAGCTCGCGCCATCGGCCAACGGGTTCCGGCAACACCTGGTTCGGCGGCACATAAAGGGCCGCCTGCGCCATCGCACGCAGGTGTTCCAGTGTGCGTTGGAACTCCAGGTCCTGTGCCCGGTAGGGAAGTTGGCCCTTGAACAACAGCACCTTGCTGCCAGCGAAAAACAGCACTGGCTGATGGTCGGGCGGGACCTCCAGGGTCCATTCCTCCGTTTCGCCAATGGGGATGCTAGCGGCATCGTAGGCACGGAGAGTTAGGTTGCGGATGCCGAGGACACCTTCCAGGTCCTGCACTAGGTTAATGATGTCGGAACTGTGAACTCGCCGACGGAGACCGGTTGCTTCCAGATCCTCCGTGGTCAGGAAACCCGGCTTGGTAAAGACCTCCTCACCGCCACATTGGAAATTGAAATCGATATAGGGCCCATTGAAGATTTCGTCCGCTGGCGTCCCCGCTTCTAAGAGGGTGTCGAGGGATTCCCAGCGCACGGGCGGGCTGAAATACTGTTCGACCGCGTGAAA
>CAYYSC010000559.1:0-2324 GCA_964474065.1 uncultured Rhodospirillales bacterium
TGGACGCCCGGCTGCCGCCGATGTCCGGGTGGCCCGTAATGACCAGCGCCGTGCCGTCCTCATTGATATGAAGCTGTGCGCTGGATTCGCCGCCGGCGTTGCCCCAGTAACCCACGGCAAATCCTCGGCCCTGATTCGGCCCGAGTTTGATGCTGGCGTTTGGGTGCTGTTCAACCGCCTCGATGCATTCCGTCAGACCGGCTTCCCCAATCTTGGCGCCGTAGATGGTCGGCTCGTCCGGCGCGATCAGGTTACGCTTGCGCAGTTCCAGCGGGTCCATGGCCAGTTGCTCGGCCAATTCGTCCAGCAGGCATTCAAAGACGTAGTTGCCCTGCGGCGCGCCCGGCGCCCGGTAGGCGGTGACGTTCGGTCGGTTGGAGACGACGTCAAGGCCTTTCACCTCGGCGTTGGGGATCTTGTAGCTGGAGAAAGGAAAGGTGCAGGCACGGCCGACCGGCGAACCCGGATAGGCCCCGGCCTGGAAGTTGACCGCCCCCTGCACGGCAGTAATCTTGCCGTCCTTGGTCGCGCCGACCTTGAGTGTCGCGGACATGCCTGCCGCCGGACCGGTGGAATGGAAGACTTCCTCCCGGGAAAGCTGAATCTTGACCGGGCGGCCGCATTTCTTCGAAAGCGTCATCGCTACCGGCTCGAGATAGACGATGGTTTTGCCGCCGAAGCCGCCGCCGATTTCCGCCGGGATCGCCTTGATGTCGCCCGTCGACATGCCGGTGCAGATCGCAGTCACTTGCCGGACCATGAATTGGCCCTGGCTGCTGCTCCATACCGTGGACTGGCTGTCCGGTTTGTAACTGACGCAGCACGCCTGCGGCTCGATATAGCCCTGGTGCACCGGGGCGGACTTGAAGGTCCGCTCGATCACCACATCGGCTTGGCCGAAGCCGGCTTCCACGTCGCCGGATTTCACGGTCATGATGTTGGTGATGTTCGAAGGTCCGTTCACGCCGTCCGTCTTGATCCAGTCGTGCAGGATCGGCGCGTCCGGCTGCATGGCCTCGTCCACGTCGATCACGTGGGGCAGCACCTCATAGTCGACCTCGATCAATTCCAGGGCCGCTGCAGCGATGGATTGGGACGTCGCGGCGACGGCAGCGACCGGATGGCCGGCATACAGCGCCTTGTCCCGCGCCATGCAGCCCTGCGAGATCCACCGAACGTCGTTCGGACCCATCGGGATCGGCACGTCGCGCGGCAGGTCGGCCAGGTCTTTGCCAGTCATCACCGCAAGCACGCCTTTCATCGCCGCAGCCTTAGAGGTGTCGATCGACTTGATCGCGGCGTGCGCATGCGGGCTGCGCAGGATCTTGCCCCAAACCATGCCCGGCATGGTGAAGTCTGCGGCATATTGGGCGGAACCGGTCACTTTCTCGGTGCCGTCCGGCCGGATCGTGCGTTGGCCGATCCAGTGATTGGCAAGAGTAACGTCGTTCATCTTGATAGCTCCGTGGCCGTTGCGCGGGTCTGGACTGTCACAGCGGATGACAACTTCCAGCATCCAAAAAGGGAAACCGACCGAGTCCTGACCGTGAAGGCGCAGGTTCGCAGGTAGCTGCATGCTAGGCCACCAACCCGAAATGCATCAAGCGCTGGAATTGGAATCGATAACTCGCGGAGGCAGAAACTGCCTTGGTGACAAGGCGAACGGATCGCACCCGGCTTTGGGCCGGGCCGCATCGAAGGTGTTTCTGGACCGGTATTACAATGTGCCAGGACCGGATGGGGGCGGCGACATCCGCGTTCTATGGAACGGCGCGAGCGCCAATCAGATACCGAGCACTGCCTGAGCAATCGTGAAATAAACCAACAGCCCGCTGGCATCGACGATGACGGTCACGAAAGGCGCGCTGACGACGGCCGGGTCGATCGAAAAGCTGTGCGCCGCAATCGGCATTAACGATCCAACCAGGGCGGCTAGCGTGCAGATCGCCACCAGCGTCGCGGCGACAATGAGCGCGATATCCTGGTCCATGGAAAGCGCGACCACTCCGAAGGCCACGACCGCGATCAGCGCTCCCATCAACAAGCCTGTCCCGGTCTCGCGCGAGGCAACCCGCAGGGCGTCGCCCGGCCGCACGTCCTCTACCGCCAGCGCACGCACGATCGTCGTCGCCGATTGCGCGCCAGTGTTACCGCCGATTCCAATCAGCAGCGGAATGAACAAGGTGAGGCTGACGACGTTGTCGAGCGTCTCCTCAAAGGCATTAAGAACGTTCACTGTCAGCGTTGCGGCGACGGCCAGAACCGAGAGCCACACGATACGCGACAGGACGAGGCGGGGAATCGGTACCGATAAATAGGGGCGG
>CAYYSC010000560.1:0-2317 GCA_964474065.1 uncultured Rhodospirillales bacterium
GCCCACCTGCAGGGCCGACTGGAATCCCAGCGCGATTTCCGTCTGCATGTCCGCGAGCTTCTTTTGGATCAATTGTGTGGCAGCCAGCGGGCGGCCGAATGCCTTTCGATTGAGGGTATATTCCCGGGCCGCGTGGAAGCAGAATTCTGCCGCGCCCATGGCGCCCCATGCAATACCGTACCGCGCCTTGTTCAGACAGCCGAACGGCCCGCCAAGACCTTTGGCATTCGGCAGATAGTTCGAATCCGGCACGAACACGTTGTCCAGAACGATTTCGCCGGTCGGAGACGCGCGGAGCGAAAACTTGCCCTCGATTTTCGGCGTGGAGAGCCCTTCCGTGCCGCGTTCGACAATGAAACCGCGAATGTCGTCGTTATCGTCCTTCGCCCAAACAACCATCACGTCGGCAATCGGCGAGGAGGTGATCCACATCTTGGCGCCACTCAGGATCCACCCGCCATCCGTTTTCTTTGCCCGGGTCTTCATGCCGCCAGCATCGGAGCCATAATCGGGTTCGGTGAGCCCGAACGAACCGACCCACTCACCGCTCGCCAGCTTCGGCAGGATGCGTTCTCTTTGTTCTTCCGTACCGTAGGTATGGATCGGATACATCACCAGTGACGACTGAACGCTCATGGCGCTCCGGTAGGCGCTGTCGCAGCCTTCTATAGCCCGCGCGATCAGGCCATACATCACGGCGCTGCCGCCTGGGCAGCCATAGCCTTCCAACCCGATGCCAAGAAAGCCGGCATCGCCCAGCTTACGGTAAACGTTCCGGTCGAAGGTCTGGTTCCGGTTCGCTTCCAACACTCCCGGGAAAAGCTCCTCGTCTGCGAAACGCTTCGCCATGTCGTAGGCCATGCGTTCATCTTCGCTAAGCTGGCCCGCCAGTTGCAGCGGATCGGCCCAGTCGAAAGGCGGAAGCGTCGACGAAGACTTCGATGGCGCCTTATCGGCCTTGAGGTTGGCGGGGTCGTTCATGGTTAAAGATCCTTGTGCTGTCGCTTCTGACGAAGCTTTCGCTGCAGTCCTCACCATAACAGTGCAGCCGAAAGCAAGAGATTTGCGGTCGCTGTCAGTCCTTCGGAATGCCCTTATACGCCTGGTTAGCCCAGACTTCCTCGACCCGGTTGTTTCGGCCGCAATTCCACCGGTAGAACTGGTAGCTAAGGCTGTTTTTCTGATAGTAGTTTTGGTGGTACTCCTCGGCCGGATAGAAAATACCCCCTTCTTCGATGGTAGTTGCCACCTCGGTTCCCAGTTCCGCTTCCACTTCTTCGCGTGATTTTTTGGCGAGTTCCCGCTGTTTCGGACCAAGCACAAAAACACCGCTCTCGTACGGCTCACCCCGGTCGCAGAACTGACCGCCGCCGTCGGTCGGGTCGATCGAATGCCAGAATGCGGTCAGCAATTCCTCGTAACTGACCTTTTCGGGATCATAGGTAATGCGTACAGCCTCATGATGCCCTGTCTTTTTGGCGGCCACTTGCTCGTAGCTCGGGTTGGGTACCTCGCCGCCGATATAGCCGGATGTGGTTTCAAGAACGCCCGGGATCTTGTCGAAATCCGCTTCGACGCACCAAAAGCAGCCGCCCGCGAAGATAGCGGTTGCCCGGTCATTCTCCTGGGCATCGAGGGGCGCGATTGTCACGGTGGCAGTCATCGCGCAAAGCATTGCAACAAGAAGGAGCCGCATCAGGTTCTCCAAAAAACAAATATCATCTTGTCATAAGGGTACGCAGCCACCTGAGCGCCAGACCCGATCCATTCAAAATGCCAACCGTGCCTGCCGCGCAGGTATGAATGAGGCGACGCCCCTGGGCGCGTCAGCGATAACAGTGCCCTTCAAACTCACTCTCGCAGCCGCGATTCGTATCTGGAGCTGCCTCCGTATCGTATGGGAAGCGGTGGCCTGGGGACTGCTGCTGGCGGTGGTCTGCAGGACCTTTCGTCTATGCGGAGTCACAGGCGGCCCTGGGGATTGGGCGTGACTTCGCCTGAAAATCGGCGCAGAATTATCTCACCTTAGGGATTCGATCTTGCCATGAACAGCGAACGCCTGCGCGTGTGGTTCCTGAACGTCGGCCATTTTGTCGACCATTTCTGCATGCTGATCTTCGCGACCGCCGTCATCACCATGGCGGCTGAGTTTGACATGAGCTATGGTGAGTTGCTCGCGGTAGCGACGCCTGGTTTCGTGCTATTCGGCGCGGCTGCGCTCGGTGCCGGCTGGCTGGGCGACCGCTGGAGCCGCAACCATATGATGGTCGTGTTCTTTTGTGGCATCGGCGCGGCGGCCATCCTGGTAGGCTTCGCG
>CAYYSC010000561.1:0-2308 GCA_964474065.1 uncultured Rhodospirillales bacterium
CCGCTGCAGGCAAGACCGGCACGACCCAAGGCTACCGCGATGCTTGGTTCATCGGCTACACCGCCGATCTCGTTGCCGGCGTGTGGACGGGGCATGACAACAACCGCCCCGTCGGCACGATGACGGGGGGAAAGCTTCCCGCTCAACTATGGGGGGCTTTCATGCGGGAAGTCATGAAGCAAACGTCGCCCAAACCTCTCTTGGGTCTGGGGGGCCGGCCGACGCCTCTACCGCCGTCCGCGGCCCGGTAATCTGCCTCGTTCCGACTGAGAGGAAAGACCCGAAATGGCTCTGGCCATGATTTTCGTTCTCATCCTGGGCTCGATCTGGGGCTTCGCCACCACGGCCAGCAAGCTGGCGTTGGAAGGCTACAGCCTGATGACGGTGGTTTTCTGGTACATCTTCATTGCCTTCGTCGTACTACTGGCGATTGTTCTGGTCCGCCGTACCCTGCCGCCGCTGGATTGGGTGCATCTGCGCTACTATTTGTTCAACGGCCTGATCGGCCTGACCATTCCAGCCTTTAACAATATGCTGGTGTTACCCCACGTCCCCGCGGGCGTGATGAGCACGGTGATCGCGACCGCGCCCCTGTTCACCTACGTGCTCGCCCTGCTGGCAAACCAGGAGGGCTTCGTTCCAATCCGTGCGGTCGGGGTCTTGACGGGCTTTGTCGGCGTCCTTTGCGTTGTGCTGCCGGCGGGCAGCCTTCCCTCGCCGGAAGTGGCAGGCTGGGTGGCGCTGGGTCTATTGACGCCTTTCCTCTATGGCCTGAACGCGGTCTTTGCCAGCCGGTTCATGCCCCCCGGCACGGATTCGCTTGCGCTGGCGACCGGCCTGCTCGGCGTTGCCGTCCTGGTATTCGGCCTCAGCGCGCTTGCCAGCGGTGAGGCGACAGGCATCTGGCCGCCGGTCTGGCCTTCCTGGTATGGGCTGGTTTGGATGGGAATCGCTTCCAGCGCTGCCTATGTACTCTACTTCCAGATCATCCGGATGGCCGGCCCCGTCTATATGAGTCAAGTGGGCTATGTCGTGGTCACGGTCGGCGTTTTGGCCGGCATGGCCGTATTCGGCGAGCGGCACAGCTTTTGGGTATGGCTTGGGATCGGTCTGATGCTCGCGGGCGTGACGCTGCTCAATATCGGGCAACGTCTGGCCATGAAACGGGCTTAGGGGCGCCGCCCGGGCTGGACCCGGGGCGCAGAATGGAAGGGAGTCGCTGTTGGCTCTGGCCTTTTTGTTGCTGCTGGGTCTGATCTGGGGTCTCAGCAACATGCTGACCAAGCTGGCGTTGGAGGGGATCGATACCTTCGCCTTCACCTTCTGGCAGGCAACTCTGGCATTTGGGATCCTGGCGGCTTTGGCAGCGATCCGGAAACTGCGCCCGCCAATGGATCGGCAGCATTTGCGGTACTATGTTGTTAACGGCTTACTCGGTCTGGCATTGCCAGGGCTGAATATCGCCATCGTCGTTCAGCACATTCCGGCGGGTCTGCTGAGCGCCATCGTTTCCACGGCGGCGCTCTTCACCTACATGCTGGCGCTGGCGATCGGGCAGGAACGCTATCACCCCTTACGTGCCCTCGGCGTGCTGATCGGTCTGGCGGGCGCTCTTCTCATTTTGCTGCCGCGGACGAGCTTGCCTTCCTCCGACATGGCGCAGTGGGTTCTTTTGGCGCTGCTGACCCCCTTTCTTTACGGCGTCAACGGCGTTTTCGCCGGTCGTTTCATGCCGAAAGGGACGGACGCCGCTGTCATGGCGAGCGGATTGCTCGCAACGACAGGCATCCTCTACCTGTTGCTGATGGTTTCCATGGGAGAGGCGACGGTTCCGTGGCCGCCAGTGTGGCCCTCGACCTATGCGATGTATGCCTTGGCCCTTGGCGCGAGTATCGCCTACGTGGTTTATTTTCGCCTCATCCGCCTAGCGGGGTCCGTCTACATGAGCCAGGTGGGCTATCTTGTCGTTGCGGTTGGCGTTGTCGCGGGAATGATCGTGTTCGACGAGCGGCACAGCGTTTGGGTCTGGGCCGGTATGGTCCTGATGGTCGTTGGCGTAACCCTGGTCAATTTGGGCCAGCAGAAGCGAGCCCAGGAGCGCTCTGCCGTTTCCTGGTGGGCTGGTTCCACCTGACGGAGTGGTAGACGCTCTTCCGGCAGGGCTTTAGCTTCGCTTCACCGGAAAAACAGCCAGGGACCTACAGGATGGAACCGTTCGACAAGCTGCAGCTGGTCAAGGTGGAGATCGCCGACTACATCGCCACCGTCACCATGAACAATCCGCCCGTCAACGCCCAGAACCAGCAGT
>CAYYSC010000562.1:0-2287 GCA_964474065.1 uncultured Rhodospirillales bacterium
GTGCCCCACTCGACAACCTCGAAGTCGATCTCGATGTTGCATTGGGCCAGCGTCTGCTGCAGGAACTCGTTCATCGGCAACGGCAGCATCTGGCCGGACCCGCTGGTAGAGATCATTACCTTCGCCTTGGCGGGATTGTCCGGTCCGTATCCGGCATCCGCCAGCAGCCCTTTCGCCTTTTCGGGGTCGAAGTTGTAAGCGTTCTCCGGCGAGCCGAACTGATCGCCGGCCTTCTTGAAAAAGCCTCGGGCCGGTTCCGCCGTGCCATTCAGTAATTCGACCATGCCATTGCGGTCGATGCAGTAGTTGGCTGCCTGCCGCACCCGCTTGTCGCGGAAGGGAGAATCCTCCTTGGCGAGGTTCAATACCCACGGCCAGACATGCGGGTAGCTGTTGGTGACGATTTCGAAGCCGGCGCCCTTAAGGCTGGGGATGGCATCGGGTGGCGGCACCTCGATCCAGTCAACCTGGCCGGAGCGCAGTGCGGCTAGGCGGGTGGTGGCCTCCGGCATCGGATACAGTTCCATTCCATCCAGCTTCGGCAACCGTTCCGCATCCCAATAATCCTCGTTCCGGGCGAGGCTGACGCTGATACGCGGCTTGAAATCGGTGATCTGGAACGGGCCGGTCCCGGAAGGCTCCTTCGCGAAAGCCGCCCAGTCGCCGCCGACCGCCTCGAACTGGGCCGGGCTCGAATAGAGCATATAGACCAAGAGATAGGGGAAATAGCTCAATGGCTGGTCGGTGGTGATCTCCAGCGTATAGTCGTCGATCTTACGGTAGGCAGCCACATTCGGGTTGCGGGCCCGAGTGATGGCTGAGCCCTGAGCCTCGAACTGCGGCGAATCCGGGTTGTAGTAGCGTTCCAGATTCCAGATTGCGGCATCGGCATTGAACGGCGAGCCATCGTGAAAGGTCACACCTTCCCGCAAATCGAAAATCCACTTGGTGGGATCGTCGGGATCCTGGGTCCAACTCTCCGCCAGGCCGGGGCGGATATCTGCCAACGTGCCCGCGCTGGACAGATCCCAGAGCACCAAACCCTCGAAGATTGGATAGCCCAAGAAGCGCATGCCCTCGTAACCGTTGTTCGGCATGCCTGTCGTGGTCGGCACGTCCGACGCAGTCATGGCGATACGCAGCGTGCCACCGGCCATCGCCGGTGCCGCCAGACCGGCTCCCAGCAGGACTGTGGCCGCCCACATCAGGGGGCGGCGCCAGGGCCTCACCAGTTCAAACTTCATTGTTCATTCTCCATTGCGCCCGCGGGTGGCGTTTTGCCGTTTTTCTGTGTCTGGCCCGGGTGGGTGGAACTTTCCGGGCCGAGCCGACCGCGGCAAGAGAGCAATTCCCATGCCAACTGATGGACAAGGCGGCTTCCTTGGCATGAGAATTGCTGACCATTCGGCAAACAGAAGGAGCCCTATCCGCTATGCCAGAGCCGAAACCGCTCACCCTCGAAGCATTCGCCGCTGTACTGGCCGCGAACGGGTATGCGCCCGACGACGACAAGCTGCGCGCGCTCTATGCAGCGCTGCCAACCGTTCAGGCAATGCAGGCCCGGGTGCGCAGCGCGACGGCGGAAATGGCGTTGGAACCGGCCCACGTGTTCCAGGAACTGGTCGGGCACGCGGCGGGAGACCGGCCATGAGCGGCTTAGAAACCGGCACCGAGCTGCATCACCTGACCATTGCCGAGGCATCGGCCTTGCTGCGGGGCCGGAAGCTCTCCTCGACCGAGTTGACGGGCCATATGCTGGAGCGGATCGAAAAGGTCGATCCGCAACTCAATGCCTATGTTGCGGTCACTGCGGATCGCGCAGTGGATGACGCCAAGGCGGCTGATGCCGCCCTGGCCAAAGACGATGCCAACCCGCTTTGCGGCATTCCGATCGCGTTGAAGGACATCTACGACACGGCCGGCATCACGACGACCAGCGGGTCACACGTTCACGCGAATCGGCTTCCCGCCAGCGACTGCGTGGCAGCCGCCCGGCTGCGCCAGGCCGGGACTGTCCTGCTCGGTAAGCTGCAGACGCATGAATTCGCGTTCGGCGGTCCTTCCTGGGACTTACCGAAACCGCCGGCTCGCAACCCATGGAACCCGGCGCATTTTACGGGTGGCTCGTCCTCCGGTTCCGGCGCGGCAATGGCCGCGGGCCTGGCGCTTGGCACCTTGGGCACGGATACGGCGGGTTCCATCCGCATGCCCGCTTTTTTCTGCGGAATCACCGGGCTGAAACCGACCTATGGCCGCGTTTCCCGACGCGGGGTCTCGCCGCTGGGCT